>JBBQPP010000005.1:0-27617 GCA_038217255.1 Bacteroidales bacterium
GCGCTGCAAAACACACATTCTCTTAAATTTCATGATATTGATAACGAAGCGCTGGTTTGCTTCAGTAAAACATCCGACGATTTAAGTAATATCATTTTGGTAGTAGTAAATCTCGATCCGCATCATACACATTCCGGATGGTTGCAGCTTCCTCTAAGTGATTTCGAAATGGAGGACAATGTTCCGTATCAGGTTCACGATCTCATAAGCGATTCCTACTTTCTTTGGAACGGTGAATACAATTATGTACAAATAGATCCGGGAGTAATGCCTGTACACATTTTCAAGGTGCGAAGGAAAGTCCGTTCCGAAAGAGATTTTGATTATTTCATGTAAAACATTTAAATTATGAACAAAAACGATACGAGAAGTTGGTATAAGGATGCTGTAATTTATCAGGCACATGTTCGCTCTTTTAAGGACAGCGATGGAGATGGAATTGGCGATTTTAAAGGGCTTGTTGAGAAATTGGATCACCTGAAATCGTTGGGAGTTACTGCAATCTGGATTTTGCCGTTTTATAAATCACCTTTAAAAGACGGGGGTTATGATATTTCCGATTTTACATCGATTAATCCGGATTATGGTACCATGGCGGATTTTAAACGGTTTATTCGCGAAGCACATAAACGTGAATTGCGGGTAATTACAGAATTGGTGCTGAACCATACTTCCATCGAACATCAGTGGTTTCAACGGGCCAGAAATGCAAGTCCCGGTAGCGTTTACCGCGATTTTTACGTTTGGAACGAAACAACTGAAAAATACACGGATGCCCGAATAATTTTTCAGGATTTTGAAATTTCCAACTGGACATGGGATCCCGTGGCTAAAGCGTACTACTGGCATCGGTTTTATTCGCATCAACCCGATTTAAACTTTGATAACCCGAGTGTGCATAAAGCGGTAACCAAAGTCCTTGACTTTTGGTTCAATATCGGTGTAGATGGTTTACGCCTGGATGCTGTTCCTTATTTATACGAACGAGAAGGGACCAACTGCGAAAACCTGCCCGAAACACATCGATTTCTGAAAAAACTTCGAAAACATATCGATGAGAATTATGAGGATAAAATGTTATTGGCCGAAGCCAACCAGTGGCCCGATGATGCATCGGAATATTTTGGCGATGGCGATGAATGCCACATGAATTTTAATTTTCCACTAATGCCACGCCTTTACATGTCAATGCGCATGGAAGACAGGTTTCCACTAATTGACATTATTGAACAAACACCGAAAATTCCCGATAATTGCCAGTGGGCTATTTTTCTGCGGAACCACGATGAGTTAACGCTCGAAATGGTGTCGGATGAAGAAAGGGATTACATGTATAAATCGTTTGCACAAAATACGAAACAACGCATAAACCTTGGAATTAGGCGAAGGTTGGCACCACTTCTCAACAACGACCGCAAGAATATCGAGTTGATGAATATCCTGCTGTTTTCATTACCCGGAACACCCATTGTATATTATGGCGACGAAATAGGAATGGGCGATAATGTTTACCTGGGAGACCGCGACGGGGTGAGAACCCCAATGCAGTGGTCGGCTGATAAAAATGCAGGCTTTTCTTCAGCAGAACCACAGCAGTTATTTCTTCCGGTTATATTCAATCACGATTATCATTACGAAAGTATAAATGTTGATAACCAGGATCGAAATACAACTTCCTTACTTTGGTGGATGCGCCGAATTATTGCAAAAAGAAAACAATATAAAGCATTTAGCCGTGGCGATATTGAATTTATTGATGCCAATAACTCTAAAATTCTTGCTTTTACAAGGAGTTACGAAGATCAGAAAATACTGGTAATAATAAACCTTTCAAGGTATTCACAACAGGCAGAATTCGATTTATCAAAATATGCAGGATATGTACCAACTGAAGTTTTCAGCCAAAACCAGTTTTCGGTAATTGGCGAAAATCCCTACATGTTTCCGCTTCAGTTTAAAAATTATTTTTGGTTTGAACTGGTTAAACAGGAAGAAGAAGAATTAACAGGGATTGCCTCAACCGTCTCTCAGTTAACATTATCAGCAAAAGAATGGAATTCAATGCGGGTTCCAACAAAAACCGAATTGCAAAAATTACTGCTAAACTATTTACACAGGAGCCGTTGGTTTAGGGGGAAAGCTAAAAAAATAAGTGGCATCGAAATCAGGAATGCGATACCACTTTCTTTCGGAGAATTAAATTCATATATTCTCATTGTCGAATGTTTTTATATTGAAGGTAAAAATGATGAATATGTCATTCCGCTTTCCATAACAACCGGCGACCAAATTTCTGAAATTAAATTAAACAGTCCGGAAGCACAGGTGGCTTTTGTAAACATTGACGGTCACGATGGATTATTGTATGATGGTTCTTACAATAAAAAAGTGAGGGATTTGCTATTTCAACTGATTTACCAAAAAGGAAGAGTTAAAAATATGAGTGGAGCCATTGTTGGAGTCCCGGGTAAAAAAATGGATTCAAAAGTAAAAAAATCCGAACTCCCGCTATCTTCCCGCGTATTGCTTGCCGATCAGTCAAATACATCCATTTTATACGACAATCGCTTTTTCTTTAAAATGTATCGAAGCCCGGAGGAGGGTAGCAATCCTGAACTGGAAATTATAAAAACACTGACGGAAAATACAACATTCCGAAATTTCCCCACATATACCGGTGCTTTGGAATACCGTAAAAACAACGCTGAAAGTTCAGCATTGGGTATTTTAGTAGATTTTGTTCCCAACGAGGGAAATGCCTGGCAATTTACGCAATCGGCCATCGATCGTTATTTCGACCGTATAATTGCTGATAAGGCTAAATTAATGACGGAAATTAAGGATGACAATGTAAATGTTGTTGAGCTGTTTGGTGAAGAGAAAATGAAGGAATTACTTGGTCCGTTTTTTATTGAAATGATAAATCTTTTGGGACAGCGAACCGCAGAAATGCATCTCGCACTGGCTTCGGTCAAAAACAAGAAAGAATTTACTCCGGAACCATTTTCAATTTTGTACCAGAAGTCATTGTATCAATCGTTCAGGACACTTATTAAAAGAACCATAAATCAAATGAAATCATCAAAAAATAAATTGAATGATGAAGGAAAAAGTTTGGTAGATGATATCATAAAAAATGAGAACCTGCTGTTGTCGACAATGAAATATACCCTTGAAAAGAAAAAAATACATACATCTAAAACAAGGGTTCATGGCGATTATCACCTGGGACAAGTGCTCTTTACAGGAAAAGATTTTATGATTATAGATTTTGAAGGCGAACCAACACGCTCTCTTACAGCACGAAATTTAAAACATTGCCCATTTAAAGATGTGGCCGGAATGTTACGATCATTTCACTATGCCATTTACATGGGACAATTGGAAAATAAATCAAAAATACCTGAAAGTGACGAATATCTGAAACCCTGGTTGGAAGCATGGTATGAAACGGTTGAAAAAGCATTTGTTGGAAGTTATTTGAAAACTGCCGGCAATGCCTCGTTTATTCCCGAAGAAGAGCGGCAAATTAACGACTTGCTTTCGGTGTACACAATAGAAAAGGCCATTTATGAAGCTGATTATGAATTTAATAACCGGCCCGACTGGCTTCATATCCCACTTAACGGATTAAAAAAGATTTTAAACAATTTGGTTGAGTAGGAATAATAAAATTCTGAAATCAAATAAAAAATGAATTATGAGTGATAAGCAAAATAAAACATCAGATATAAAAAACAAAAGTGTAAAAAACAAGGAAAACTCTGTTGTTGAAAATACCAATGCCAAAGCGGGAAATGTGGTGGATAATATAAAAAACATTATTACCGAATACGATATTTATCTGTTCAGAGAAGGGAAACATTTTTCTTTGCATGAAAAACTTGGAGCTCATGTTGTTGAATACAACAATACCCGTGGAACTTTTTTCGCGGTTTGGGCGCCAAACGCTCAATCGGTAGCCGTAATCGGTAATTTTAACGGTTGGGCCAAAGATGCCAATCATCTCGACCGTCGGGAGGACGATTCCGGGTTATGGGAAGGTTTTATTCCAGGAGTGGGAAAAGGTGAAGCTTACAAATACTTTATCCGTTCGAAATACAATGACTTCGAAGTTGAAAAAGCCGACCCTGTTGGATTCTACAGCGAACAGCCACCCAAAACAGCATCGGTTGTTTGGGAATATAATTACAACTGGAATGACGCGGATTGGATGAAAAAAAGGAAAAAAAACAATGCGCTCGACAGTCCTTATTCTGTTTACGAAGTTCATCTGGAATCGTGGCGTCGTAAACCAGAGGATAATATGCAAGCTCTGAGTTACGCTGAACTTGCAGAGCAACTAACGGCTTATGTAAAAGATATGGGTTATACCCATGTGGAATTGATGCCGGTGACTGAATATCCATTTTCGGGTTCATGGGGATACCAGGTAACTGGTTTTTTTGCCCCTACCAGTCGCTTCGGAACACCCGATGATTTTATGTATTTTGTGGATTACCTGCACCAAAACGATATTGGTGTAATCATGGACTGGGTGCCTTCACATTTTCCGGGCGACCAACATGGGTTGCATTTTTTTGATGGTACGTATTTGTATGAACATGAGGATCCTCGAAAAGGTTATCACCCCGACTGGAGCAGTTATATTTTTAATTACGGCAGGAATGAAATACGTAACTTTTTAATTAGTAGTGCACACAGTTGGATGGAAAATTTTCACATTGACGGAATCAGGGTAGATGCTGTAGCTTCAATGTTGTATCTCGATTATTCACGTAAAGAAGGAGAATGGATTCCAAATGAACACGGTGGACGTGAAAACCTGGATGCCATTAAATTTCTGCGCGACCTCAACGAATCGATTTATACCAAATTTCCGGATGTGCAAACCATTGCAGAGGAATCCACCGCCTGGCCAATGGTTACCCGGCCTGTTTATACCGGAGGACTTGGATTTGGAATGAAATGGAATATGGGCTGGATGCACGATACGCTGGGTTATTTTCAGAATGAACCCATTCACCGAAGTTTCCACCATAACCAGATGACATTCAGTATAATGTATGCCTTTAACGAGAATTTTATGCTCTCACTTTCACATGATGAAGTGGTGCACGGTAAAGGGAGTCTCATAAATAAAATGCCGGGTGATGATTGGCAGAAGTTTGCCAATTTACGCGCCATGTTTGGTTTTATGTTTGCTCACCCCGGTAAAAAGCTTCATTTTATGGGTATGGAATTCGGGCAGTGGAAAGAATGGAACCATGATAGCAGCCTCGACTGGCATTTGTTGGAATAC
The DNA here is from genome assembly GCA_038217255.1 of Bacteroidales bacterium. Taxonomy (GTDB): domain Bacteria; phylum Bacteroidota; class Bacteroidia; order Bacteroidales; family Prolixibacteraceae; genus Draconibacterium. The sequence goes on from JBBQPP010000005.1 coordinate 5,303, forward strand.
GACAAACACAAGGGACTTCAGTTTTTTATGAAGGATCTGAACAGTGTTTATAAACGTTTTCCGGCACTTTATGAAAATGATTTTAGCGGTGAAGGATTTAAATGGATTGATGCCAATGATTCTCAAAACTCGGTTTTTAGTTTTATCCGTTACGACAAAGAGAAAAAACATCCTGTTGTTTTCGTTGCGAATTTGACTCCGGTTCCAAGGTTTAATTATCGTATTGGAGTTCCTGATGATGCCAAATGGCAGGAAATTCTTAACAGCGATGCATCGCAATACGGAGGAAGTGGAATAGGTAACTTTGGGGGTGTGCATTCAAATCCAGTACCGTATCATAATGAAGAACAATCTATTAATATTTTGTTACCACCATTGGGAATTGTAATGTTTGCAAAGGAGTAAAAAGGTGTAAAACTGGTACATTCTGCAGGGTACGTGAAAATGTGATTTTTGACTAATATGAATGTCCGCTTGTTTACCCAATTGACTGCAGAGCTTGTTGAGAACGCATCCCCCTTTTTTGAAAGGGGGTGGCCGACGAAGGAGGCCGGGGGATTATTTTCGTCTGGTAATTAGTAGCAACTTTAGTAGGCACATATAGAAAAAATCCCCCTTTAATTCCCCCTTTAAAAAAAGGGGACGAAGAAGAAGCAACTAACTTTTAGGTAAACAAGCGGGTACTCATTAAAAATTTAAAAACTAAAAAATCATGGCAATCTACAATCCCGTTTCTACATACCGCTTACAATTCAATAAAAATTTTACGCTGAAAGATGCGGAAAAGATTATTCCGTATTTATACAAACTGGGCATAAAAACCCTTTATGCTTCTCCAGTTTTTCGCGCAGTGAAGGGAAGTTCACATGGTTATGACGTCACCGACCCGTTGCAACTAAATCCCGAACTGGGAACTGTAAGTGACTTGAGTTCTCTTATAGAAACAGTCCGCAATTACAAAATGGGTTGGTTGCAGGATATTGTACCCAATCACATGGCTTTTTCGGTTGATAATCCATGGATATACGATGTGTTGGAGAAGGGCAAAGATTCAGTATTTTATCCCTTTTTTGATATCCTTGAAAATCATTCGGATGAGGAGTTGCATAACCGGTTAATGCTACCGTTTTTCGGAAAATCATTGGAAAAACTAATTGAAGATAAGGAATTGACAGTTAGCATTGATAAATATGGATTCAAACTGAATTATTTCGATAATCATTATCCGGTTTCCATTTCTGCGTATCCTGCGATACTTGAGGCTGCATCACAACAAATTGTTCCTGAGCCGGTTTCGGCCTGTTTAATTGCGGTGGTACAAAACAAAGATTTTGATGAGGTGATGCACAATCTTTTAAATGACTACTTTTTGACAAAAAAAACCGAAAATTACATTGATGAATGTTTGTCGGTAGTAAATAATGATTCTGAAAAATTGAAGGAGTTGGTAAACCATTTATATTACCGGCCTGCCTTCTGGAAGGAGACAGAATCAAAAATAAATTATCGCCGTTTTTTTACCATTAATGGTCTTATTTGTGTCAATGTTCAGGATAATGAAGTCTTTAGCATAACCCACAAACTTATAGAAAGTTGGCTGAAAAATAAAGTTATACAGGGGATACGTGTGGATCACATTGACGGATTGTTTAACCCAACCGAGTACCTGGAACGCTTGCGTAAACTGGCAGGGAATGATGTCTATGTTTTGGTAGAAAAAATTTTGGAAAAAGATGAAAGTTTGCCGGACTACTGGCCGATAGAGGGTTCAACCGGCTACGATTTTTTAGGGCTTGTAAATAACCTGCTCACCAATCCGGAAAAGGGAAAGGAATTTTATTCGTATTATAACGAATGGATTGATAAGACCGATGATTTTAGCGATGTTTTTTACCGGAAAAGCCGTTTCATTCTTTACAATCGCTTAAAAGGAGAACTGGACAATCTTGCTCGTGAGTGTACAAAAATTAACGCATTTTCATCATTAGATTTAGATGGACTGAAAGTAAAAACAGCCATTGGTGAATTTCTTGTTTTCTGTCCTATTTATAAAGTATTTAAGTCGCCTTCATCTTTTTCAGAAAAAGAGAAACAACTTGTCTCCACTATTTTTGCAGAAGTAAAAAAGAAAAATATTGCCAGCGAAAATGTGGTAAATGTATTGGAAGATTTGTTTTTATTGCGCTTACCGGGAGGTGAAAATGAAATACCAGCCATTGATACATTTTTCAGGCATTGTATGCAATTTACCGGCCCGTTAATGGCCAAAGGAATTGAAGACACTGCTTTTTATTCCTACAACCCGTTTATCTGTCACAACGAGGTAGGTGATTCGCCGGGTTACTTTGGCATTCGTACCGAAGCATTTCACAATTACATGAAGGAAAGGCTGGAAAAGCAGCCTTTAACCATGAACGCCATTTCAACACACGATACGAAACGTGGTGAAGATGCGCGCGCGCGCCTGAATGTGTTGAGCGACATCCCGGGAAAGTGGATGGGTGTAACGCAAAAATGGCGGGAAGTAAACCGGGAGTTCAAGCAGTTCGATGGTGATAAAGAAATTCCTTCACCCAACGATGAATATTTAATTTACCAGGTTTTGTGTGCGCATCTGCCAATGAATGCCAAAATTGACGACACATTTGAGGACCGGCTGGAAGAGTATTTGGTGAAAGCATTGAGAGAAGCAAAAGTAAATTCCTCATGGAGCAATCCCAATAAATATTATGAAAGTGAAACACTGGCCTTTGCCCGGAAAATATTGTCGACCGAATCAAAATTTCCAGCGGTTTTTCTCGCATTTATGGAAGAGTTGATCCCACATGGAATTACGAATTCAATTACACAGCTTGTTTTGAAAAATACTGTTCCGGGTGTACCCGATACTTTTCAAGGCACCGAATACTGGAATCTTAGTTTTGTGGATCCTGATAACCGCCGTCCGGTTGATTTTGTGCAGCTTTCTGTTGAACTGGAACAAATTATTACAGCTTACAATGATGATGCAATAAAATTGGCTGAAATTTTATGGAAAGAGGGTACAAACGGAAAGGTAAAACAATGGATAACGTGGTTAACATTGCAGGAAAGAATGAATCATGAAAACCTTTTTCTTAAAGGAAGTTATGTTCCCTTAAAGGTTACAGGGGAATTCGAAAAAAACATTATTGCATTTTACAGGAATTATCGTGATGAACATTTAATTGTTGTGCTTCCATTAAACACTGCTGTTCTCCCGGTTGGGTTTTCATGGGAAAACACACAGATTGAACTTCCGGCATCAGCACCTTCGAAATGGATCAACCGTATTACAAAAGAGCCGGTAGTTGTGGATCGGGCATTAAAAATAAATGAAGTATTTGTTGTAGTTCCTTTTGGGATTTTAACGGGTAGTGTTTAGAACACTTTATTCGTGTAACTCAGAGAAATGTTAGAAAATTAAAATAAAAATCAGCAAAAAAAGAAATGATATGAAACAGCTACCAAAAGAAGAAGTAAAAAGAAACGTGATTGAACAGTTAACCAGGAACAATTCTATCAATGCAAACGATATCCATGTAGAAGTGGAAAACGAAAAGGTAATTTTAAAAGGAACAGTGAATAGCTCTAGCAGTAAACTGAAAGCTGCCCGCGAAACCATGCTGGTAGCCCCGAATTACGACATCGACAACCAGCTCAAAGTTGAATTCTTACCGGAAGAGCCGCGGCTAACCGACAATGAAATTATCGAAAACATTCAAAATATATTGAAGCGGAACGAAAATATCAATCCTGTAAATATGCAGGTCGATGTTGAAAATGGCAACGTCACACTTTCAGGATCAGTTTCCCACTCACGCGAAAGATCCAAAGCGGAAGACATCGCGAATTCGGTCAAAGGAGTGGTGGATGTAAAAAATGAAATCAAGGTAAAACCTTCGTCAGTCCGAAAAGACGAAGAAATTGAAAAAGAAATTAAAAGGGAGTATGAAAGAAATCCACTCATCGACAGCAACAACGTTTTTGTTGAAGTAAAAAAAGGCGTGGTAAATTTATCAGGTTCGGTGGCAAATAGGCCCATTTGGAATGAAATTCACGAAAAAGCACTTTACACGAATGGTGTGGTTGATGTAGTTGATGAAATTACAATTGGGTAAAAACTTGAAATTGAATCAGGCGTTTAGCCGATACTATAAAAATTATTGAACCCATCGGGTTCAAATGTTTATAGAAAGATAATCAATAAGTTATAATGCGACCCTGGCCAGGGTCGAACGGCGAATTGCTGGATCTTTTCTATAATCATGCGATGCCGCTGGTATCAAAGAACTTGTGGTTAGGTACTTTGGTGTTATTAACAAAATGCCTAATTCAAAACTTGAAATTGGAAAAAACACAGAAGATGAAATAAAGCGTATAATCATGGAACGCTCAGAGCAATAACGATTACATCGATCCTGCGCTTAAAGATAAAATTATTGCAAAAACAGATATGCTCGGTGATGGCGAGGTCGATTCGGTAACTTTTACCGTTCCTGAGAAAAAAGGTGAATACCAGTATGTATGCACATTCAGGGCTCACTTTCAGGCCGGAATGAAAGGCAAACTGATTGTGGAATAATTTGAGTTTGAATATTTGAAATATGAATTTAATAAAAGAAGCATCATGGTAATATTAGTTTTTGGATTACCCGGAACGGGGAAAACTTACTTCGCCAAACATTTTGCCGAAAAGCTGGGAGCCGTGCATGTGAACACGGACATGGTTCGTGAGAAACTGCAATTTAAAGGGCACTACGACGAAAAAACAAAACAGCAGGTTTACAACGAACTTTTTAAACAGGCACAAATGGGATTTAAAAAAGGAGCCAACGTAATTGTAGATGGTACTTTTCATTTGAACCGCAGGCGCGAACAACTGGAAAAATTGTCGAGAGAAGAAATTAAGAAATTCTATTATATCGAAATAAAAGCTGACGAGAAAACAGTGCGCAAGCGTCTGAAAAAAAGCAGAAAGCACAGTGAGGCTGATGTTGACGTTTATGAAACAATTAAAAATGATTTTGAACCGCTGGACAAAGATTGCCTCGAATTATGGTCAGACAGGGATGATATTGACGAGATGATCAATAAAGCACAAAAATATATTTATGGATAAAAATCAGATAAAAAGTATTATTGGAAATTGCAGTTTCCCCGGGAAATGTGAAAATTCTGAATTAGTGGAAACCCATATTTCCTGGATTATTTTGGCAGAGGATTTTGCCTATAAAATCAAGCGTCCGGTAAAGTTTTCCTTTCTTGATTTTTCAACCCTCGAAAAAAGAAAACATTTCTGCGAAGAGGAATTAAAACTGAATCGCCGGATGGAACCTGAGATGTACCTCGATGTGTTGCCCGTAACAAGCGATCTTAAAATTACAGGAGGCGGGCAAAGCGCTGAAATTATTGATTATGCACTGAAAATGAAGCGCATGGATAATTCGAAGGCGATGGATAAATTGCTGGCCGAGAATAAAGTTACCAGCGCTCACATTGACAAGTTGGCAAAGAAAGTAGCCGGATTTCATAAAAATGCCCGTGTTATTAAAAATGCTTTTGGAACGCTCGAATTTCATGAAGAATTTGCGGATATCTCCAATCAGTACGATTTTATTTCAGAAAAACTCGGAGACGAATCCAAACAAAAAGTCAGCATGTGTATCGATAACTCCTTCACCTACCTGAATAAAATCAGGAGTTTTTCCAACGAGCGTATCATTACGGACTTTCAGCGCGACTGCCACGGCGACCTAAATGCCAGCAATATTTTTCTTTATGACAATCCCGTGATTTTTGATTGCATTGAATTCAGTAGCGAACTGCGACGAATTGATGTGTTGAATGACATTGCATTTCTATGTGTCGACCTTGATTTTTATGGCCGCGAAGATTTAAGCGAACTTTTTTATGAAAAATACCGGGAGTATTTTGGAATGAAGGAAAATGATGATGAAATGAAACTCTTCAGGTATTATAAAAGTTACCGGGCAAATGTACGGGCAAAAGTTACCCTGCTGAATGTTCAAAAACAAAATGATTCTGACAGTACCGGCAAACTCAAGGATGCTAAAAAATACATTGATTTGATGGCCGGTTATATGGATTTGAAAAGCTAAAACAATAAAATTTGCGGTTCAACACTTCGTTTAAAAAATGGAAAATCAACTCCGGTGCAGATTATCGGCTCTTTACCTCCAACTTTTACAGGTGGTCCGTGGAATGTTGTTAAAGGAAATATACTTAATCTTATTGACAGAGGTGGCATTGCTGCCGATCGTTATGATTTAAAAAATCTTGGCCAATTAGATATCGGTAATTGGATTTATAATTGGCGCGGTTTTCATTGAAGGGTTCAGGATTGGAGTTGAAAATTCGGATGTCTTGTTTTCCTTTTCCTGGTGGATGTGGCATGTATTCTTTCTTCTGACACTGGTTATTTCTTTATCTGGTGATAGGTTTGCCTCTAAAAGCATTCGAAAAGTTAAACCTTCAAAAGTATTTTAAAATGGGTAAGCACATATATATATTTCTAATTCAGATTTTCTTCCTTCAAGTGTTTTCTAACACCAAGCTTCAGGTAACCAATCAAATAAAGAGTGCTTATTTTCAGGCGGTATTGAATTATGAAGCGTTCGGAACATCGGAAAAGAACATGACTGTGTAGGATACGCTCACGAATATTCAATTTAATGAGTTACAATGGAGCAAAAACTGAATGTGCAAAGAATTTCATCGGTAAAAAAGAATACCAGCCCGACCTTTCAGGTTACTTTTTTATTGGAACACAATATTACGATAAAGTTTTCAGGCCCGTTACAAATTACCAACCGCTGGTACGACCAACGTTATATTGGCCTCAAAATGAGTTTGTCGGTTTTTGTCGGTTTTGAACGCTAACAGTGTCAAAAGGCATTTGAGGTAAACCAGTATATGCTGTCCGAAAAAAAAGGGAAAATTAGCTGCAAATTTAAAAACAAAAGTAAAAATATTACGTATATATCTAAAAATCACATATATCAATTATTATTTCCATTCTTTAACCTGAAAATGTTTTTACTATGAAAACGCTAGATGTTTTGATAATTTTATTTTTCGCTACAAGTCTGTTTGGATGCAAGTACAAAAATGAAGCACAAGAACTTGAAAAACAAAACAAGAGTTTAGCTGTTCAGTTGGTTAAAAGCGATTCTTTGTCAAAAGTTTATCTTTCGACGATTAAAGATGTTGATGTTGTTATTGACAGTATGATGCCAGAAGATAATGCATTGGAGACAGCCACAGTTGGACTGAAATTAAGAGCGAGACTGACTAACAAACTTGCCGTTATTAATAATTTAATTCTTGATAAAGAAAGCAGTTACCAGTCATTAGGTTACAAATATGCCAAATCGAAGACAACCGTTGCGGAAATGCAAACAACAATTGAAGATTTGAACCGGGAAATCAAAGAGAAAGAAAGTGCCAATTCCGATTTAAGCCAGAACATAAAAAAACTGGGAAAAAACATTGAAGGGCAATCTGTTAAAATTGAATCGCTTGCCACGGAAAATAGTAAGCTAAAAGAAACCATAGAAATAAAAACCAAATCAATTAATAAAGCTTTTTACATTATTGGCGACGAAAAAGAATTGGAAGAAAAGGGAATAATTGAAAAAACCGGTGGATTTCTTGGTTTTTTAGGACGAGTAAACACTTTAAATTCACAAATTGATGAAAATCGGTTGCAAATGATTGATATTAGAGAAAAAACGACTTTTACAATAAATTCAGACATTAAAAATACCGATTTTGTTACCAGTCACAATCCCAACAGTTATGAGCTGAAAGAAACAAATATCGAAACAACCATTCTTTCAATAACCAATCCTGAAGAATTCTGGAAAAATTCAAAATATCTTGTCGTTGCCTATTAATGTACCTCTGTATTGGTAAATAAGATTGCTACTGGCATCTGCGACAATATTTCGCTAAGCCAAACAAAAAAAAGGTTCAACCACATTGCAGCTAATCTGACCATATTGTTTCATTTTCATCAAAATACGGATTTTTGAAATCCATTTTGTGTGCTACAATTTTTTTCTTTTTGTAGGGTTGCTGTTTGTATTTTAGTATATCATAGATTTATTTTACTTTCTCGTTTGGTTCGGTGCAACGCCTTATATGTATAATTTCATCATGCTTATTCTGGGCTGTTGTTATAACTGCTTTCTGTGTGTTCATTGAGCGCACAATTTCTGTCCATTGACTGTTTATCCCTTCTTTTTTAGTTGGTGCCGAATGGCATTTATCAACCAATAAGCCAACAATCCAAGGTTTAAATGTGCCATTGTGGTCATCCTGTTTGTGATAAATTGGACGTAAATCAAGGTCGGTTTTCAATACCCAAATCGTGGCTTTAATTTCACGTATAGTATTGTAGCCATCCCATAAAACCTTTTCAGTGTTCTGGATTAACTTTGTAGAAAATACACCCCACTGCGCGTATTGATTTCAACCCCTCTTCTTTTATTTCAGTCTCCCATCTTATCCAACACAGATTAAATTTTAAACTTTCCCATGTATTCTGCCTTTTCAATAAATAAACCGTTTATTGCCTCGTAAAAATCTTTGCCTTTGTTGACCGATTCAGGAGGCAGTTTCTTTTTCAGTGCAAAAAGTCTGAAAAAATAACGGTGTTCTTCACCTTTGGGAGGGCATGGTCCAGCGTAACCTATTTTACCAAAATCATTTTTCCCTTGTGTGGCTCCGTTTTCCAGGTGTTTTTGAATCGGGATTATCGCCTCCAGTCCGTTAGAATCCGGAGGCAAATTGTACACAATCCAATGGGTAAATGTTCCGTTGGGTGCATCCGGATCTTCCATAATTAATGCCAGCGAGGCAGTTTCTTCAGGTACTTCTTCCCACCTCAGTGGCGGCGACAAATCATCACCTTTACAGGTAAGTTTTTCCGGTATGGTTGCTCCATACTCAAATGCTGTTGTTGTAATATTGAATGCCATAATTCAATGATTTAAAGGTTATTACTAAAACTATTTTTCACCGTCTTCAGATAATTGCTGCAAAGACTGCCGCAACTCTTCCAAAGCTTTTCCGGTTTCGTTGAAATTTTTCTGCTGCATCGATTCGAGGTAATTTTCAAAGGCACTGTTGGCCCTGTCAATCAGTTGTTTAGTGGTTTGGGTTGCTCCCGGTTTTCCGGTTTCTCCTATGATTACCTGTGCCGGTCGAGTACCTTCCTGGAAGAGCCCGTCAAGTGCTTCACCGAACGTTTGGGCATAACTCAGATTATCGTTATGCATTACAGCCACAAGCCGTAACTCAGGATAGGCTGAAGTTTCCGATTGCAGGTAAATGGGTTCAACATAAATAATTGTCCCATCGATAGGTATCGCCAGCACATTTCCTCTAATGACGTTCGAACCACGTTGATCCCACAGTGTGAGTTGACCGGATAGATATGAATCCTGGTCGATTTTGGTTTCCACCTGTTGGGTTCCCAAAATACGTTTTTCTTTTGGAAACTTGTAGGCCAGAAACCGACCGTAGTTTTCACCGTCGCATAAACCGGCAATCCAGCCAATCATTACCTGCTTGTCTTTGGGAGTGAACGGCAGAATAAGTGAAAACTCCATTTTGCTGCTGCCCGGCTGCTGCCACATAATATAATAAGGTTCCACCGGCTGAACGTCGCTGTAATATTTCTCGGTAGCCCGCACCCACAAATCTTCCTGGTTGTAAAAAACAGCAGGGTCAGTCATGTGGTATTTCGCGTAAACCAAACCCTGGATAAGCAGCATATCAACCGGGTACCGGACATGGTTTCTTAGACCTTCCGGCATTTCAGATTTGTCTTTCAGCAATTCCGGAAAGATTTTTTGATATACCTGCACCAGTGGATCTTCTTTTTCAAAAACATAAAAATTCACCTCACCGCTGTATGCATCTACTGTTATTTTTACTGAATTACGAATGTAGTTCTTACCCCGCAGGTTATCACTTACCTGACTGTACAGACTTGGGTTTGTGTTACCCTGGTTGTAACCTATGCGCTCCTCCAGAGATGAAAATGATTCGCTGTAAGGATAAAATCCCGATGTAGTGTACGCATCGATTATCCAATATAAACGACCCTCATTTAAAACGATATATGGATCGTCGTCAAAGTCGAGAAATGGTGCCAGGGCTTCAACGCGTTCTTCAATGTTGCGGTGGAACATAATCCGACTTTCTTTATTGGGGTAACCTGAAAGTAAAAACCGTGTTCCGCCATATTTTGATCCGTATAAAAATTTACGCCACAAATTTGTCAGAGGTACTCCTCCCTTGCCCTGGTAACGTGCATAAATGTTATTCTCACCGCTGGGATAATCAAATTCCTGCTCATCGGTATTTACCAAAACAAAATCATCTGTCAGTTCGCCGTAATATAGTTCGGGACGGGTAACTTCAAGTTCTTTGAATATGCTCACCGGAGGAATATCTTTCACCAGCAAATTAGGTAATCCTTCAGGAGTGAATTCATTTACACGATTCAGCGTAATTCCGTATCCGTGGGTATATTTAAAACGTTTGTTTACAAAAGTCTGGCTCTCAGCGGGGAGATTTCCGGTTTCCATCTCACGGGCTGAAATCATCACCTGGTTGTAATTACCATCAATCGTGTAACGGTCGATGTCAACATCAGTAAATTCGTAATATAGCCTGATTTCCTGGAACTGTTTGAATACAGCATCCAGTGCCCGGTAATCCCACAGTCTGATGTTATTCAGGAGATTTCGGTTGGAGGTGACGATTTCCTGTGAAAAATTATCTGATACAGGAAATTCTTTCTCTTCCACTTTGTTCAGGTTATAACCATTGCGGGTAAATTCAATGTTGTTTTCTATGTATGGTCGTTCTACTGTAATTTCATTCGGTTCTACTTTTAGCCACTGGAAAAGAGACGGCACAATGGAAAGTGTAATAATCCAAAAAGCAAATGTAACTCCCGGAATAACAATGATTTCTTTCACTCCTGAAAACCTTGAGCTATTTCCAAAAATCCCGGAAATACGTTTTCGGACTGAGGGTATCATCATGATTAAACCCGCAATTGCTGTTACAATTGTCATAAGAAGCAGCATCGGCAGGCGAATGTTATCGTCTGTCCAGCCCGGCCCTGAAACGATGCCTTCCGTGGAGTACAGCAATCCGTAACGATCGAGAAATTTTCCGAAAGAGAGTACTATTAATAAAACACCGGTACTTATAAATAATGACTCGTTCTTGTTAAAATCCTCTCTTAACGTGATATTCGAACCTCCGTTTTGTTCGCTTTTAAAACTTGCAACAAGCGAGGCAATTAAGGCGATTACAGTAAGTGAAAACAATGTACTGAAAATGATTTTGAGAAAGGGATAAACAAACAGGTAGAAGCCGGTTTGCATATTCAAAATTGGCTCGATTACCGAAGTTTGAATTCTGAAAATATATTTCAAAACGACTTCCCAATCAGAAAACAACCAGATTCCGCTGAGAAGCGCACCAATAAAAACTGCTATGTACCTGATTAGTTTTTCCCGGCTTGTTTTTAATGAAAAAGTCAGCAGGTAAATATATACACCCCCAACGATAAAAGCACCTGCAAACAAACTGATTTTTGCACCCCAGACTGTCCAAAACCGCTCATTGAAGCCCAATTGGTCAAACCAAAGTTTTTCACCCCAAAATTCCATAAAACCGGGAAACAGGAGCGTAATAAGTGCGATTAGAGCACCGATAATAATTACCGGGGTACTTTTGGATTTTAGGCCTCTGTAAATTAGAAAAATTGCTAATGCAATAAAAAGAAGAAAAAGTGCAGTATACATTTCAGGTTGTTTTTTCTATGATTAATAATATTATGTATTGTCAATTCTATGCCAAAATTCCGGTGTATTCAATAATTGAGCTGAATAAAGCCAAAGAATGGCGACAGGTGCTCACCCAATCGTTTTAAAATAGAATGAGCTGTTGTAAGAAAATTTTTTCTGTCAACAACTCTTTCTTTATGCAAAAACAAATGCTATTCTATTCAGCAATTCCGATTACACCGCAGGCAACTCTGGCCCCGGCATCACCCGTTGGTTGCGAAACTAAATCGTCTTCACCGGCATGTACAATAATACCCCGGCCAATAATTGAATGTTCTCCGCTAAAGCTTATCATTGAATCTGTCATTTCAAGATGAGCAGTACCATCTTCGCCGGCTTCAATATTACCCAAATCACCCACATGACGTTCAGCATCAGAAGGTGCACCGTGTTTTGTGTTTTCAGGATTAAAATGTCCTCCGGCGGAAGTTCCGTCGGGCGCCGTGCAATCGCCGTACTGGTGAATGTGAAAACCGTGTTTTCCCTCTGTAAGACCCTGAAGATCGGCAACCACTTTTATACCTGTGTCTGTTTTTGTAAAAGTTACTACTCCCGTTACATTATTCCCCTCGGTTGGGTGAAGAACGCAAACTGCTTTGTTGATTGGATTAACTTCCATGGCAGTAACAGCTTCCTTTGGGCTGTTATTACAGGCCTGTGTAAAAAGTAAAATACCTGCGGTTACTAACCAGCTAAAAAATAATTTTTTACGTTTCATAATACTAATTTTATAATTTAAAAATCTATTTTGTTTTCCCCCGTTTGTCTTTTATCCCAGTACGAAAGAAATTTTTGCATTTACAGCTTAGGAAACAATTTGATTGTTTTCCACATATTTCTTTTACATAAATGTCTCTCTTTCTTTTATTTGTTAATTATTAATTTTCCGGCCATAGAAATCGTATAATACTTTTTCATATTCCACATTTACAGGAATATCGGGATCATATTCTGGTGCATTTTTTATGGTTTCTTTTGATAGACTAACGTTGGCTTCCTGGTTCAGAAAACTTATTTTATCGACAACTTCAATAGGGAGCATAACCTTTTTGCTCCAGGATAGCAGGTTTTTTGTATCCATAACAACATATAAAATTTGCCAGTCGTCATCATCAATAATTAAATCTTCAATGTGTCCGAACTGATCGTCGTTTGCATGTACCGTATAGCCTTGTATTTCGATAAAACTGCGCAAGTGTGTTTCAATTTCTTCTTCGCGAATAACTTTTTTGGGTGTTTTAAACTGCATATCCGGATTAAACATGTTTTCTTTTCCCATGTACGGCACAATTTTTATTGGCCAGTAAGGTTTTAAATCGTAATGTTCCATGAGCTCTTTTTCGTACTGCCGCGAGAAGGGAAGATCAGATTCCATGTCCGGCGAATTTTCAATTTTTTCCTTCGTTAGTTCTATGGGAAAATGCTTTTCTTCCCAATTAGGTTCACCCAAATAAAAGCGTGGTACTAAAACCCTTTTCTGGGAAAATAAGGTTCCCAAATCGGCTTCAAGGTAACGGATAATCCAGGCCTCATCGTCAAATAAAATGTCATAAACCTTTCCTTTTTCTCCGTCGCTGGCCTGTATTGAGTATCCAATTAATTCTTTTAAACTGCGTTTCATTATTTCTTATGTTATTTTCTAATATTATATATTAAAAATGTGCCAGAATTAACAATTATGTTGGTAATAACCTGATATTCATTATTTTAATACTTAGTTCGGTTGATCATATTTTCTTCAGTAACTGTGTTTTGTGGAATAATGGAATCGGTTTGGGGAACAATTACACAACGTGACTATATTAGTATTGAGATTCAAGTATCAAGACATATTTATTATTGTTTTGTTTTGCTGAATTTAAAATCTGAAAGTTCCAGAAATGTAGATATTTTCCCCATTTCCCCCTTTTTTTTCTACAAAAGTTATAATTAAATCGGATCAGCGAAAAACAGAAGGCTATGTTAAAGGGCTGTAAAACATGATTTACGGTGAATTAGTATTGTGTTAAGCGTAAAAGGCATAAGGCTTGTATTTTATTCTGATATAAACATTTAAAAGAAAAGCTTTATGAAAACTATAATAGCAATTATCAATGAGCCAATAAAATCGAAAGAATTTTTACGTTATGTAGCTGGTATGGCAATTAACCTTTCCGGTAAAGTAAAAGTATTAAGTGTTATCTTAAAACGATGAGGCAAATAAATTCACAAACCAAAATAATCGCAACTTTAGGGCCGGCAACTTCCTCTAAAATAATTATTTCAGAATTGATCAGGTCAGGAGTTGATGTTTTCAGGCTGAATTTTTCGCATACCTCAAAAGAAGAATATTTGAGGTTGATCTATCTGATTAAAGAATTGAACCTGGAAATAGGAACCAATGTAGCCATCATGGCCGATTTACAAGGGCCAAAGCTCAGGGTGGGCGAAATTGAAAACAATATGATCCATCTGGCAAAAGGTGATGCTATAACCTTTGTTACTGAAAAATGTATTGGGCGGAAGGACCATATTTACATGAGTTATCAGAATTTTCCGAAAGATGTAAACGTGGGGGAAGCTATTTTAATCGACGATGGAAAAATAGAGCTGAAAGTAACCGAAACCAATAAAAATGATTCGGTTCGGGCTAAAGTAATATACGGTGGTTCGCTTTCGTCGAACAAAGGCGTGAATTTACCCAACACCAAAGTTTCGCTGCCATGTTTAACCGAAGAAGATATTTCGAACGCAGTTTTTGCACTTGAACATGGTGTTGATTGGATTGCTTTGTCATTTGTGCGGACAGCTTCGGATATTTTTGAATTAAAAGCATTGATCAGGAAAAGTAACGGAGATGCCCGTGTTATTGCAAAAATTGAAAAACCGGAAGCTCTCCGTGAAATCGATCAGATTATTGATGCAACCGATGGTGTTATGGTCGCCCGCGGTGACCTGGGCGTTGAAGTTCCCTTCAACGAAGTTCCTCTGTTCCAGAAACTCATTGTTGAAAAATGTATCAGGCAATCAAAGCCGGTAATAATTGCTACCCAAATGATGGAAAGTATGATTACCAGTTTCAGGCCTACCCGCGCTGAAGCAAACGATGTGGCCAACGCTGTACTTGATGGTGCTGATGCGCTGATGCTAAGCGGTGAAACGGCCATAGGAAACTATCCGGTTGAGACAATAAACAACATGCAACAGATTATTACTTATACTGAAAACGAAGGGAATCCGTTTGACAAACAACACGAGCCAACCAAAGGAAATTCTACTTTTCTGGCCGATTCCGTATGCCTCAATGCAACAAAGCTAGCCAAACAAGTAGGTGCAAAGGCAATTGTAGTATTTACACACTCCGGATATACGGCAATCCGAATATCCAGCCACCGGCCCAAATCTAAAATATATACCTTCAGCAATAATAAAAATATCTTGTGTAAAATATCGTTGGTTTGGGGAATAAGGCCTTTCTATTTGCGTACTTATAATCATTTAAATCAGGCTATTCCGGAATCTGTAAAAATTCTGAAGGATAAAAAACTACTTTCCGATGGTGATTGCGTGGTTTATGTAGGCACCACTCCGCTTAAACTTCAAGGAAGTACAAATATGATGAAAGTGAGTTATGTATGAGAAAATTTGGTTTTGGATAATTAATTTAAGATTAGCGCAAAAAACGGAACTATTCAATCTGTATTTTTCAAAACGCTTTGAGAATTTCATGATAATATTTTTTGTTGATTTGTCTGAAATTTTCAATTTTAAAAGAGTTTCATGTTTCAAAGCTTAAATTTTTGGTGTCAATTGTCAATTTTAATTTCTCGTTTCGTATATTTTCTAAACAGATATTCAACAATAAAAGCTCCCAGAAATGTAAGGAAAAAGATAACAGAAGCATTAAGTAAACTTTGTGAGTGGGCTGCATCAAAATCGGGCTTAGTCATTCCCCAATGGATTGTCATAAAGCCGCTCAATATGAACACCAGTAAAATCGATAATTTTATGAAAACAATATAAAATTCAGCTTTCCCAACTGCTTTACTACCAAAAAAGTATAAAGCTGTAAAAAAGGAAATTACGATTACTTCGACTAAGCCAATAGCCAGTTTTGTAGATTCTATATGGATAAAAGGAAGCAGATACCCCGCAAAATCTTTAACAAACAGTGATATTGATATCACATACGATAACCATAAAAGTAAACTTAAAACACCTGTAACAATGCTATCTCCAAGTCCTTTTAATATGAAAGCAATTGGCCCTGCATTAGATATAATCTTTCCTCCTAATATGGCATATGAATAAGCCACTGTTAAAGCATAAATTCCTGAGAGAATAAATGCCTCCGGTAAATCATTTCCTGCAATTTTAGCTCCTAAACCAAAAATGGTTTTATCAGTCGGTCGTAACTGACTGTAAAACAATTATACAATACGACTTCGTGTCGCAATAACGGTTCCTATAAGAATAGTAGCCGTTTGTAGGCTTCCTTCCTGTCAAGTTACAAGACCCCGATAGCTATCGGGGGAAGCGGGCTACAAACCTTGAAATTACTACTATCCCGGCTATTATTTTTATACATTACCTGCTGGGCTTTATTCTGTTCATCAAATTTGTTTTTCATGTATTGTATTTGCCAAAGTGCGTTTTAATAAGGTTGTATAAATTGGGTTATTTCCAAGAAGTGCTGTAAATACTGATGCTGTAACTGTGGTAACTATCAAAGGTAAAATTAATTCATAGTTTGATGTCATTTCTATTGCAAGTACTAATCCTGTAAGAGGTGCTCTAACAGTTGCTGAAAAAATGCCAGCCATTCCTGCAATAGCAAAAACACCCGGGTGGGAAATTAAATTGGGAAAATACTGTTGCATGATAATTCCGAATATCATACCTAAAATAACACCAAGTGTAAGCATAGGTAAAAAAATACCTCCTGGTACACCTGAACTATAGCTGAAAAATGATAATAGCATTCTTGCAATAAATAAAAACAATAAAAAAGATAAGGTAAATGAATTATCGAATACTTTGGTAATAGTATCGTATCCGCCACCTATCATGTCTGAGGAAAAAATACCGATTATTGCAATGACTAATCCTACAAAAATTCCTGTAAAAATCATTGGAATTTTAAATGAAAATTGAAAAAAATCCAATGATAGAATAAGTAGTTTATTATAAATGTATCCTATAACACTGCATAATAAGCCCAGAAATATAAATAGCCATAGTCCAAATATGTTTGGGCTAGGAAAAACCATCATTTGTATAATCGGTTTGGATTCAACTAAGACTCTAACAATAAAATCTGCTGTCCCCGCACCAATCATAATAGCAGCCACGGAATAAAAATTGAATTTAAAATGTTCGTGCATTTCTTCAATTACAAAAATGATACCTGCAAAAGGTGCATTAAAAGCACTGGCAAGTCCTGCAGCAGCACCAGCAGAGACCAATGGGTTGTGTTCAATATCTGATTGCACTAAAGTGTCCTTAACCATTTTACCAATATTGGCACCCAATTGAATCGTCGGTCCTTCGCGCCCTAACAATAACCCACTTCCCAAGGAAAATAATGAAGCAATAAATTTTATTGGTAATACTCTTTTCCAACGCATAGGTCGTATTCCATCTAATGCACCCTCTATTTCCTGAACTCCACTTCCTGATGCTTCAGGTGCAAATTTGCGAACTAAAAATAATGCGATGCTTATTCCAGTAATTGCAAACAAAACAGGCCACAACCAACTAATAAATCCCGAATTGCCTGCATTTTTATATAAGGTATCCCTGAAACTTTCAATATAGCTAAGTGCAATTCTAAAAAAGGCGCCAACAAGTCCTACAATAAGCCCAATTAACAGCGCATAAAATAATAGTCTAAAGTTTTTAGTATCCTCATTTTTAAATCGTTGATATTTCTTAAAAGATGTATTAAGCTTCATCATGAACCAATTGTGTTTTTTATTAATGATTGGACTAACTTAGATGAAACGCAAGTTTTATTCCTTGGATTATCATTCCAATTTCCTTTTTCGCTCCTGACTTATCCCGGCAGTTAAGGAATGTTCAAATCTTTTAGCCATGTCCACTCCTCCAAGCCCTTAATTGGTATTGAGAGCCTAAAGACCAAATCCCTCACGGTTTTTGACCCCGTTAATGGCTACCCGAGCCAACGATTGGTACTGTTTCCCAGGGGCTTCACTCCTGGCGGACTTCACCATACATCCGATGCCCTGTAGGATACTGCTGAAGGAACTGCAGGTTTTATCAGTCGGTCGTAACTGACTGTAAAACAATTATACAATACGAATTCGTGTCGCAATAACGGTTCCTGTACGAATAGTAGCCGTTTGTAGGCTTCCTTCCTGTCAAGTTACAAGAGCGGGCTACAAACCTTGAAATTACTACTATCCCGGCTATTGTTTTTATACATATACCAAAGAAGTTTGTTTTACAGCCCATGGCTAAAACCAAATAATCATAATCGAAATTGCCAATACTCGTGTTTATTTTATTATTGACAATATCAACACTAATTGTATCCCGGCAAATCCGCCCCCAACCACTATTACTTCTTTTATTGATGATTTGTTCCTGGGCTTGTTCCGCTGCCTGTGCTCATTTCAGATAAAATAGCTTTCATTTCCTGAAGCTCTTTCCCATAACCGGTCCAGTTGTTTTGTTTTAAATACTCTGTAGCTTTGTTGTAGTGGCCAAGTGCCTCCCTGGCTTTAGCCGAAAGCGAAGTCGTAACAATATTTACTATGTCTTTTACTTGCGGCAAAGGCTCTTCATCCTGCAACCCGGAACTGTTAAAAATCGCCTGAAGCGATTCTTCCAGCGTTTCTCTCATCTCAATCTGATCATTATAGGCGACAATGACTCTTTTCAATTCAGGAATTTTGCCTTGTTCTGATTGCAGATAAACAGGTTCTACGTAAAGAAAGGAATTTTTTATCGGGATTATAAGCTGGTTTCCTTTGAAAACCTGAGACCCTTGCTGTCCCCAAAGCGTGAGTTCGGAAGAAATGTCCGGTTGCTGATTAATCCTTGCTTCAACCTGCATTGGCCCGTAGATTAGTTTATCCTTTGGAAGGGAATAAACAATCAGATCACCGTAATTGGGCGCATCGCAACGGGCACACATCCAAGCGATCATATTATCTTTTTTGGAAGGTGTAAGCGGTAACATCAGGATATACTCTTCTTCCCTAGTCCCGGGCAAACGCATGATAATGTAATATGGAAACATTTTCTGCTGGGCATTATTGTAGCTCTCATTAGGGACTGCCCAATAGTCTTCCTGATTATAAAATACCTTTGGGTCGGTCATGTGATAGACGTTATACATTTGCGTTTGTATATTAAACAGATCGGTGGGATAGCGGATATGGCTTTTCAAAAACTCCGGCATTTCGCTGAATGGTTTGAAAAGTTTGGGATATATCTTTTGAAAGGTTTGAATCATCGGATCTTTTGGATTAATCACATAATAGGAAACATCTCCATTATAGGCATTTATAACCACCTTAACCGAGTTATTAATGTAATTAATACTTCCTCTTCCCACACTCTGTGTAATAGGCTCCGAGTAAGGAAACATATTGCTTGTGGTATAGGCATCATGGATCCAGTACAGTTGTCCGTCGTCGCCAATGACCAGATAAGGCTGACTGTCGTAGGAAAGAAAAGGAGCAATAATTTTATCGCGCTGTGTAATATTCCGGTAGAACATGATGCGGCTTTGGTCAGTCAGATAGCCGGTAAGAAGAATTTTTATGTCGGAAAATTTCCAGGCATAAACGAGGCGCTTAAACAAACTGGAAATACGGACACCTCCCTTGCCAGCGTAACTGGTATAAACATTAACATCTCCTTTCGGGTAATCAAACTCTTTGGCTGTTGTGTTTACCAAAACAAACTGATCAGATTCTTCGCCATAATAAATACCCATTTGTTTTAAGTTAAGGGGCTTGGTAGTTGTCGGAGGGATGTCCTGAACAACTAAATTGGGCATACCGTTGGGCAAAACCTCATTAACAGGATTCATAACCACACCATAACCATGTGTATAGATCAAATGTGTGTTTACCCATGTTTTCGCACGATCCGGAATTTGCGAAACAGGTAATTCCCTGGCTGCCAGCGCCACTTCAGTATATTTGTCGAAACTATAACGATCAATCTGTACGCTTTTGAAATTATAATACAGGCGAATTTCCTGTAATTGCTTATAAGTTTGTATCAACGGCCTTCTGTCCCATAACCGTACGTTCCCGATGGTGAGTTGATTTTCCTGAATGTCCTTATAGGTAATTGTTTCGTCAACAGGAAAAGGTTCAGACTTAATTTTATTTAAGCCATAAGCATCCCGCGTTAATTTTATATTATTCAGAATATAAGGTGTTTCTTTTTGCAGTTCATTGGGTTTCACAATGTATTGTTCAATTAAGGTAGGGTAAATCCATACAAAACCAATCAATGCAAATAACCACACACCGGCGGCATACAAAATAATTTTCTTTTTTCTGAAAACCGGAGACAGAAATAAAATCAGGGTGATAGCAATACTCAGGACGAAAATGAACCAGTAGGCTGGGATTTGAGCATGGATATCCGCGTAAGACGGGCCGTAAGCTGCTCCGCTGGAGGAATATAAAATATCATACAGTTTCAGGAAATAGGATGCCGAAATGCCCAGCACGAAGAATCCGGCCAAACTAAGCATATGTCTTCTAACCGGGTTAGGAACATGAAAACCTTTACCGATTGTAGAAATGGTGTCGTCAAGATAATAAGAAATTGAAACTGCGATAAAAGTCAGTACCACCATGGAAAGATACCAGCCGGTGATAAACTGGAAAATCGGAAGCTTAAATACATAAAACCCGGCATCCTTACCAAAAATTGGCTCCTGAATACTAAAAGAAGAAGCATGTATGAATTGTAGGAAATTGTTCCATTGATCGACTGCAATCGAGCCTTTAAAAATGCCAAGGAACAAAATCAGTACAGCCCATAACCAAAAAACGGCCTTCCCCTTATAAATGCTTAAAATAAGTTGTCGCGGATCGTCTTCCTGAAGATGCAATTGTCCCCTTGTTGGAGCACCTCTTTTGTGCGCAATGCGAATGTGGATGCTAAAAAAGAGTACAAAAACCAGAAAGAAAAAGGTAAAAGAAATGACCTTGGCAATAATCATGGTATTAAATACCGATCCATAGTTCAGGTTGTTAAACCATAGCCAGTCGCCATAGTAATTTAAGAACAGGTTTAACAAGTAGAAAGCCACTAAAATGGTGGCAATGATGATGATGATGATGAACTTTTTGTATTTTTTCATTGATTTTCTTATTTAGGTAAAAATATGAAATATAAAATAGACTTCGCGGTTAAATGACTATTGAGGTGAAATACAACAATTTCTAAACCTGGTTTAAAAGGATTAAACCGTTACTACAGAATTTGTCCCATAAAATGAATTGGGTACATGTTTGTCCGCTTCCTTTTCATTCAGTCAATCATTGCCATCGATAGCTTGTAACGAATATCCTTTTAATTCTTTTAAACTGCGTTTCATGATTTTTGATTTTTGGTGAACTTAATCCCATTCTATATTGAAAAAATGTGCCAAAAAATGCAGGTTTAACATATTGTACTGTTGATCAGTGCCTTGTACTATTAGGCCCCAGCATAAATTTTTTATCACACGGAAAGGGTGTGGAAATATTGTATCTTTTTGGGGAACAATTACCCACCATGGTAGTAAAGCAAAACAGGAAAATTTGTGTGTTCCGGCAATGTGCTTATTTCGTCTTTATTAAACAGGTTTTTTTGGCGTTTGGTTTTTGCAGAACCAACATAATTAAATCAAAGTTGTTCCTCTTCATGTATTTTAACAGGGTATCAATAAATTCTTCACCTTCCATAATACTTATTCTCTTCCACAATCGTATTTATCTTTAGCGGGTAGTTTAAGCGCGAAGCTTCACTGCTTAACAGTTTGTCCAGTTCACTTCTTTGCCCAATTTCTTTCCCTTTCAATAACTTCTTCCTGCGAAAATGTGTGGCCGGGAGTAATCGATTCGGAGTCAGAAAAAGAGCTGTATTAACCCTGGAGTACCCTGGAATCAATAGGATGAAGAATATCCACTTCTGATTCGAGTGTTTTTGCCAGATTCAAACCATAAGGAATTACTGATTCTGATTTGCCGTGTATGTCGCTGATAATAATTGTTTTCATAATATTTATATTTTATTATTTAATAAATGTGTGTGCCGGATGTCCGTAAAACATCTCGGCAGCCTCCATAATGGTTTCTGAAAGTGTCGGGTGAGGGTGAACCGAAACGGGTATATCGAATTCAAGGTTGGGCGAGTTTTCAATTCTTTTCACGGGAAGTTCAACC
>JBBQPP010000006.1:0-26736 GCA_038217255.1 Bacteroidales bacterium
AAACAAAAAAAGCTTTCCGTCAATCGACGAAAAACTTTTTTAATAAGGTTTGTAAACCACTAAAAATAGAAATGTCCTAAATATCCTAATTGGGTTTATTTCGAATATTTACAATTGGTTAAATAAGACTCATAAATTGACCACTACAAACTATAATCGCCTGCGGCCTCAGGTTGGTAAACTATGCCGTCGATCCTTATTTTTGTAAGTCCCGCCGGAACAATCCATTCAATTTCATCCGCAATTTTATAGCCAATTAAGGCAGTAGCAATTGGGGAGAAAATTGATATTTTGTTTTCTTTTAAGTTTGCCTGTTCGGGATAAACTATTTGAAACTCGACTTGTTTATTGTTGTTCAAAAAACTCAGTTTCACAATCGAATTCATTGTAACCACATCCGAAGGTATTGCTTCAGGCTTGACAATTTTGGCTGAATTCAATTCATTCATCAATTTCGCAGCTTCTCCTTCATTGATCGATTTAAACTGCTTGGCATCGCTGATGCACTTTTTTATCCTTGAATAATCAAGGCTATTTACAATTAATCTACTCATGATTTATTCTTAATTTTAAACGGTTAAATTACAGAATTTTTTCAATTATTCCCGGCAGCGTAACTTCTGCATCTCCCTCAAAAATCCAAACTCCCGTTTTTCTTAAATAAATTGGATTATTAACGCCTGAGTATCCCGGGTTCAAATCGTAATTGAAAAAGATAATATTTTTGCATTGATCGACATTCAAAATGGGCATGCCGTAAATTGGAGTTCCTTCGGCATTCCGGGCGGCTGGGTTCAGCACATCATTTGCACCGACGATAATCGTTAAATCAGCATCTTTAAACTCATCATTGATATCATCCATTTCATACACATCATCAAACGGAACTCCGGCTTCGATTAGCAATACATCCATGTGCCCCGGCATACGACCGGCTACAGGATGAACCGCATATTTTACTGTTGCGCCATTTTTTGTAAGTTTTCCGGCCAATTGTTTTACAAGATGCTGGGCATGTGCAAGTGCCATCCCATATCCGGGCACAATTATTACTTGTTTGGCATTTTGAATGATTTCTATGGGATCGGCTTTGGTTTTCTCTTCAATTATTAGTTCTGTTTCAGGTTCGGCCGTTGGTTCCGGTATTTCTTCCTCTACTTTTCTATTCCCCTGCATTGAAGTTTTTCCAAGCAAAATATCGAATAATTTTCGGTTCATGGCTTTACACATTATTTGAGTCAGGAACAACCCGGAAGCACCAACAATTCCCCCAACTGCCACAAGCAAAATGTCATTTACAGCAAAACCGGCAATTGCGGCAGCCACCCCGCTTAAACTGTTCAACAGCGAAATGGTAATCGGCATATCGGCCCCGCCAACCCTTATCGAAAAAACAACACCAAAAGCCGCAGAAAACAATATCATCGCAACAATTAAAAGCATTCCAGGTGCAAAGTTGAACGCACCACCCCACATAATATGTAACAACATTATTACCAATAATGTAACGGTAATTGTCTGGTGGTTGGGTAGGATAATTGGTTTCTGGGTAAAAACTTTGTGCAATTTTCCTGCTGCAACTATACTCCCGAATAGTGTTACCGAACCAACAACAATGGCCAGCGCCGCCGTGATCCTTCCAAAATAATCATTCCCATTGTACATCGAATTAAAAGCAAACGATGCAACAATGGCAGAGGCAGCACCCCCAATTCCGTTCAAAAGTGCAACCAATTGTGGCATTTGAATCATATTAACCCTTTTTGCAAGAATCAACCCGATAATCAAACCTACCGCCATTGCAGGGTAAATAAGCCAAACCGGTAAAACGTCTTTTTTTACCATCGTAATTATTATCCCCAATGCAATTGCCATGGCACTAATTTGATTGCCAAGCTGCGCTTTTTCAACTTTGCTCATCAAGTGAATGCCCAACAGAACAGCCAATGCCAGCAGGACAGCCAGTGCATAGTAAACGGCGTCAGACAAAATGTTAGCCGTTGAAATACTTAAAAGTAGGTTGTTATTCATCATCTTTTTTCCTTCCGAACATTTTTAACATGCGGTTGGTCACTGCAAAACCCCCGGCAACATTTATCATTGCCAGAATTATTGCCAGACTCCCAAAAATATATCCCCAAACAGGGCTGTTTCCTGCAAGTGCGGTTGCGGTCGCCAATATTGCCCCAAGTATGGTTACGCCCGAAAGAGCATTCATACCTGACATTAGCGGTGTGTGCAACCTGCTCGGCACGTTATTTATTAATACATAACCAACGATTGACGCGATGATAAAAACACCGATTAATACAATCTGAATTAAATTCATGTTTTTAATTTTGATTAATGGCCATTGCTTCCAAAGCACCTTCATGCACAATTTCACCGTCTTTTGTAACCAAAATCGATGAAGTTATTTCGTCCGTCATATCCAAATTGATTTGTCCGTCTTTCATTAAATAGGTCAGAAGGTTGTAAATATTTTTAGAAAACATGATAGTTGAACTTGTTGATAACATTCCGGGGATATTCTTTATCCCTTGAATGATAATATCGTGTTTTACTTCCACAGCTCCTGGAGTTGTAATGGAGCAATTCCCTCCCTGGTCGATTGATATATCCACGATTACACTTCCAGGTTGCATCGATTGCACCATTTCTTCGGTAAGCAATATCGGAGCTACTTTTCCTTGGATTAAAGCGGAACAAAAAATAATATCGGATTTTGCCACAGTTTCTTTGATATTTTCACGTTCAATTTTCAACCATTTTTCTGGCAATTGGTTGGCATGTTTACCGTCGGGGCTGACTGCTATTTCTTCTGGAATACCCGTTTCGACAATAACTGCGCCCAGTGATTCGGCATTTCTATTAGCTTCGGGACGAATGTCTGCTGTATAAACTGTTGCACCCAATCCTTTGGCAGTTGCTAATGCCCGCAACCCGGCAACTCCAGTGCCGATTACAAAAACGGTGGCAGGTTTTAACCGCCCAACAGCACTTGTAACAAAGGGTACAAATTTACTGATATCATTAATCCCCATAATCATTCCCTTGTACCCAGCGCAGGCACTCATGGAGGATAAAGCGTCCATTGCCTGGGCACGACTGATTCGTGGCACGCCGTCCAACGTCAAACCAATTATTCTCCTTTCAGCCATATGTTTTACCATTTGATGATTTGGGGGCGATGCCGGATGAATAAACGTAATCAGATACTGACCTTCGTGCATCATATCCAATTCATGTTTGTTTTTTTCGTAATTGAACTGTGGTTCTTTCACTTTCAGAATAACATCAGCCTGGCTAAAAATATCTTCCACATCGGCTATCAATTGGGCACCAGCTTCTTCATAGCTTTCATCCATATAGTGAGATCCCACACCAGCACCTTTTTCAAATAGAACGTTTGCACCACTTTCAACCATTTTTTTTACGGTCTCGGGAATTGCAGAAACACGTTTTTCGCCCTGCATTATTTCTTTTGGAATTCCAATAATCATTTCTGTAATTTTTAAATTTATTTCGAACAGTCAAAAGTAGGCAGGCAGGATTTATAAAAACATGACAAAAATTAATTATTTGTCTTATTTATTGTTCATAAACTGCAAGTTAAATAGTTTGCTAAGATACTGGAAGTTAATTTTTTAATATTATTTCAAATCGAAATTTTTTAATATCTGTCAATTTCAAATTGATACTTGTATATTTGCTTTTTTTATAAAAACATATTTAATAACATGCCATCAGTATCAGACAGGGGTAAAATAATGCCCGATTCACCTATCAGGAAGTTAGCACCTTTGGCCGAAAAAGCCAAGGAGAAGGGAAGAAAAGTTTATCATTTGAATATCGGTCAGCCTGATTTGCCGACTCCACAGGTGGCGATTGATGCGATAAAAAATATCGACAGAAAAATATTGGAATACTCCCCCAGCGAAGGGATTTGGTCTCTAAGAAGTAAATTGGTTGGTTATTATAAAAGATTCGATATTGACGTAACCCTTGATGATATTATTATTACAACCGGAGGCAGCGAAGCCGTTACTTTTGCCTTTATGAGTTGCCTCGATCCGGGTGATGAAATTTTGGTCCCCGAGCCGGCGTACGCTAATTATGAGGCTTTTGCAATTGTTGCCGGCGCAAAAATAAAACCCATCGTTGCAAGTATTGAAACCGGTTTTGCTTTGCCTCCTGTTGAGAAATTTGAAAAGCTGATTACCCCAAAAACAAAGGGAATTTTGATATGCAACCCAAACAATCCGACCGGTTATTTATACACGCAGGAAGAAATGGATGCCATCCGGGATTTGGTTAAAAAATACGACTTGTACCTTTTTTCCGATGAGGTTTACCGCGAATTTTGCTACACCGGTGCTCCCTACATTTCTGCATTTCATCTTGAAGGAATTGAGCAAAATGTGGTTTTGATCGACTCAGTTTCGAAACGGTACAGCGAATGTGGTTTGCGCATTGGTGCGCTGATAACAAAAAATGTCGAAGTTCGCCGCAATGTGATGAAATTTTGCCAAGCCCGTTTAAGCCCTCCATTAATTGGCCAAATTGCCGCCGAAGCATCTATTGATGCCGACCCAAAATACATGCTGAACAACTACAACGAATATGTAAATCGCCGTAAATTCCTGATTGACGGGTTGAACCGTATCGATGGTGTTTACTCCCCAATTCCAATGGGCGCATTTTACACGGTTGCAAAAATCCCGGTTGACGATGCCGATAAATTCTGTGCCTGGCTTTTATCCGATTTCGAATACGAAAACCAAACCGTATTTATGGCACCTGCCTCTGGATTTTATACCGATCCGAAAAATGGGATCGACCAGGTTCGAATCGCGTATGTTTTGAAAAAGGAGGATTTGGCCGTTTGCCTGAAAATTCTGGAAGAAGCGTTAAAAGTTTATCCTGGGAGCAAGACCAGAATAAAAGTTCAGGCAGAAGCAACACAGTAAATAAAATCAATAAAATACATAAGTAACCATTCTCAAAAGGAATGGTTTTTTTTTGCTCTCAACTATAATGTAATAGAGGGCTCATATTGAATTCAAGTTTTACTAATTATCTTCAAAACTTTTCTATCTTAAAACTTTCAAATACTAAATATTTTCATCATGAAACAAGTACTTTTTTTCTTTCTATTTGCTGCCTTTTTTACCACGCAAGCACAAAATACCGATTCAATCTGGATAACAAATAATTATACTAAAAAGGAGGTTTATATAACCATGCGCGATGGCGTGCGATTATTTACTTCAGTATATATTCCAAAAAGTTTGAAAGAAAAAAACCCCATTTTACTTACAAGAACGCCGTATTCGTGCAGTCCTTATGGAGAGGAAAATTTTAGTGCATATTGGGGCAATTACAAAAAAGCCTATTTCAAAGAAGGATATATATTTGTAACACAGGATGTACGCGGAAGATGGATGAGTGAGGGTGAATTTATAGATGTGCGCCCATTTAATGAAAATAAAATAGGCAACGAAACAGATGAGGCAAGCGATACATACGACACCATCGACTGGTTATTAAAAAACATTCAAAACAACAACGGAAATGTAGGTGTTTTTGGGATTTCTTACCCAGGATTTTATTCTACAATGGCCGCTGCGAGCAATCATCCGGCACTAAAAGCAGTGAGTCCACAGGCTCCTGTTACCAACTGGTTTATAGGTGACGATTTTCATCACAACGGCGCTTTTTTTCAGATGGATGCTTTTGACTTTTACTCTGCACTTGGCAGTGCTTTTGGAGTTCCTCATCCCAAACCATTATCAAAAGCGGCTCCTTCAGTTGGGTTTCCAATTCACGACAATTATGAGTTTTATCTTAAACAGGGTTGTTTAGAAAACCTCACAAAATTAACAGGCGACTCTATAAAATTTTGGAGTGAAATGATGAATCACCCAAATTACGATGAATGGTGGAAAGCCCGTGATGCACGCAATGCAACAAAAAATCTCCAACCTGCAATGCTGTGGGTTGGCGGATTATTTGATGCCGAAGACTGTTGGGGAGCATGGAATGCATACAAGGCAGCTGAAGAAAACAATCCGGGAAAAGCATTTAATAAAATTATTGAAGGTCCTTGGTATCACGGACAGTGGTCTGCTGCAGACGGAACGCATCACGGAAATATTACGTTTGGTTCAAATACAAGCGAATATTATCAGCAAAACTTTGAAATCCCCTTTTTCAATTTTTTTCTGAAGGGGAAAGGCGATATATCTCAAATTGCTGAAGCTAATATTTTTATTACCGGAGCCAACGAATGGGAATCATTTACTCAATGGCCACCACAAAATAAAGTGGGTAAAGAGTTGTATTTTCAGGAAAGCGGAAAATTAACATCAACAAAACCGGAAACAAAAAACAGTTTTAGTGAATATGTAAGCGACCCTGCAAAACCGGTTCCATACGAAGAAAAAGTACATTTTAACAGAACCCGGACTTATATGTCAAACGATCAGCGTTTTGCTTCACGCCGCACTGATGTTTTGAGTTTTCAAACCGATACACTAATTGAAAATATTACGGTAACAGGAAATGTTATTGCTGATTTAATGACAAGTATTTCAACCACCGATGCCGATTTCATTGTAAAAATTATTGATGTTTTCCCGGATAGTTACGGCTACAACGAAGTAGATATTTATGCTGAAAAAGATGCAAAGAATCAATATCCCATGGGCGGTTATCAAATGTTGGTGAGGGCAGAAATTTTCAGGGGACGTTACAGAAATAGTTTTGAAAGTCCGTTGCCATTTTCACCGGGCAAAGTGGAAGAGGTAAAATTTGAGCTACCATCGATTGCCCACCAGTTTAAAAAAGGACATAGGATTATGTTTCAGGTTCAAAGTAGCTGGTTTCCTCTGGTTGACAGAAATCCGCAACAGTTTATTGACATATACCACTGCAACGAAAGTGATTTTGTGAAAAGTGAAATAAAAATTTACCACGATTCCAAAAACGCATCAAAAATTATTTTACCAGTACTAAATTAATAATTCAGTCAGGGTTTCACTCAAAGTAAAGCCCCCTGACTGAGCTCACAAATCAGATTTTTATTCTTTCTCTCTCCTTTGAAGAGGGCCGGGGAGAGGCTTTCTACTTCAATTGTTTGATTCTCTCCACCGCTTCAAGCACATTTTCCCTTTCGGCAAAAGCTGAAAAGCGGAAATATCCTTCACCGGCAGGACCAAATCCTGAACCGGGTGTGCCCACAACATTTGCTTCGTTTAAAACTTTATCGAAAAACTCCCATGATTTCATTCCGTTTTTGGTTTTTACCCAAATATAGGGTGCATTTTCACCGCCATAAACTTCGTAACCTAGGGCTGCTAAACTCAATTTCATAATCCGGGCATTTTCCATATAATAGGCAATTACTTCGGCAACTTCTTTTTTGCCCTCTTCGGTAAATATAGCAGCTGCCGCTTTTTGAACCGGGTACGAAACACCGTTGAATTTTGTAGAATGACGACGGTTCCACAGTTTTTTAACCTGATGTGTATTCCCTTGTTTGTCGTAAGCCATTAGTTCACTAGGGATTACGGTAAATGCACAACGTGTTCCTGTAAATCCGGCAGTTTTTGAAAAGCTGCGGAATTCCAGTGCTACACCTTTTGCTCCTTCTATTTCGTAAATCGAACGCGGAATGCTATCGTCAGAAATAAATGCTTCATAAGCCGCATCATATAAAATAATGCTTTTGTTTTTGATGGCATAATCAACCCATTTTTTCAATTCTTCTTTTGTGGCAACCGTTCCGGTCGGGTTATTTGGAAAACAGAGGAAAATCAGGTCGGGGGTTTCCGTTGGCAATTCAGGAATGAATCCGTTTTCGGCGGTGCAGGGCATATAAATAATGCCGTCGTAATAACCATTTGCCTGGCAAGTGCCTGTCTTTCCGGCCATTACAGTTGTGTCGGCATAAACTGGGTAAACCGGGTCGCAGATTGCAATTTTGTTGTCGTTCCCAAAAATTTCCTGAATGTTTCCTGTGTCGCATTTCGAACCGTCAGAAATAAAAATATCGTCAGCCGAAATATCTACTCCACGATCATGATAGGAGTTTTTGGCAATTGCTTCGCGCAAAAACCCGTAACCCTGTTCAGGGCCGTATCCTTTAAAAGTTATGCCTTTAGCCAATTCATCCACACCTTCGTGAAAAGCTTTTACTACAGTGGGCACAAGGGGTTGGGTAACGTCGCCGATACCCATTTTAATTACTTTTTTATCAGGATTTGCTGCAATAAATTCGTTTACGCGCCGCCCGATTTCCGGGAAAAGATAGCCTGCCTGAAGTTTCAGGTAGTTTTCGTTAATAAATGCCATTGTATTTTATTTTTCTGGATAATATTTGTTTTGAATTCCTTTGATTGTGTACCGTTATTTATCTTATTCTTTTTCTCTTTTTGTTATCCCAGTAATAATCGACTTTTTTAAGAGTTCCATTTGATTTAAATTCCATCTCATATTCATTTTTTCTCATCCTATATTTATCTACTATTAATCTTGCAACTCCATTAGAATAAGTATCATAAATTAAATGAAAATCTTCAACGTCATTTTGTTGCATATTTTCTTTAATCAACGCTTTTATTGAATCTGACTTTAATTCTTCTCTGTGAGCTATTGGATAAATTGGTTTTAATAATGAATTTTTACTAATTTTTAATCCAGTAATCCTTTTATCCGAAGACTTCAGTTCAATTGTATCATTTTTTTGAATCCAATTTCCTTTTGATTCTATTCTGTTTTTAAGTTCACCAAAATCGCATAAACTGCAATGAAATTCAGCAATTGACATTTCATAAGTGTGATTTTTATCAATTCTTAAATGTGTTACTGCCCCCTCTACAAATTCTGCTCTGTAAATTCTAAAAAGAGAATTATCAAGAATCTGAGAGAAACTCATATTTATAAAAGTCAGAGAAAAGGTTATTGTAAATAGAAGTTTCACATTCTGTTTATTAAATGGTACACAACAACAAATTTAGAAATAAAACTTTGAGAAACAGATTTGAGAGGTAAGAGCGAATAAATTTCATTGTAGTTTAATACATTTGCACCCTTAAAACATACCACATGCAAAACTTCTTTGTAAAATCTCACGGCTTGGGCAACGATTATATTGTTATGAGCCAGTATGAAATTAGTTTCGAATTGACGAAGGAAGCCATCCAAAAAATTTGTGATGTACATTACGGAATCGGCTCCGATGGAATTTTGTTGAAAGTACCCAGTTACAAAGCCAATTTTGGGTTGCGCATTTTAAATCCCGATGGTTCGGAAGCCGAAAAAAGCGGCAACGGGTTGCGCATTTTTGCCAAATATTTATACGATAGCAAATTCTCGAAAGAAAAAATATTTACCATCGAAACTCCAGGTGGGGTTGTGCGTGCCGAAATTACAGAAGTGGTAAATAAAAAAGCCAAAACCGTAAAGATGGATATGGGGAAAGCCAATTTTCTTTCGGCTGAAATTCCCGTAAATTGTGCAAACGAAGAATGTATAGACGAAGTTTTAAACCTCGAATACAAGGACTACCTTATTAACTGCGTTTCGGTTGGCAACCCACACTGTGTGATTTTGAAAGATGAATTGGATGAAAAAGAAATCATGCAATTCGGTACTTACATTGAAAATCATAAAATGTTTCCCAACCGAATTAATGTGCAGTTTGCCAAAGTAATTTCGCGCACCGAAGTTGAAATTATAATTTGGGAGCGCGGTGCTGGTTGGACTTTAGCATCAGGAAGTTCGTCATGCGCGGTTGCCTCAATATTGGTTAAAAAAGGTTTGACTGAACCCAACGTGACTGTTAAAATGCCTGGCGGAAATCTTCAAATTGAAATCGATGAAGCCTGGAACATTAAAATGACCGGTGAAGTGCGCGAAATTGCTTCGGGAACTTTGAGCAGTGAATTGATTGTAGATTTGGAGTTGAAAAGAAATTCAGATAATTAATACCCGTTACCGGCTGTATTTCTAGTTTTAGAATTCAGTTTTGTAACGCTGCTCATAATTTTTTGATTGTCAAACAAATAACCCAAATATTGGATGAATCAGGGAGCAATTATTGACATTATTCCAAAAAAAAGTTTTATGAAATCAATTTCATAAAACTTCTCACAAAACCAAACCCATAAAGGTTTAAAACGGTTATTACCAATCTACTCTTTATCCATTATTTCAGTTTGCATCCGCACTGAATCTTCGTGGATTAATTGAAATAGTGTTTTCACAAATTTTTCGTTTAACTCAAGCTTTTTACCAATGTTTACGCGCTCGTCCATTAATTTAGTCCAACGGCCAATTTGCAAAGCAGTAACATTACTATCTTTTTTATATTGGCCGATTTTTTTCACAACATCCATTCTTGAAGAAAGCGTTTCGAGCAATTCAGCATCAATGGCATCAATCCTGTTTCGCAGCACATCTAATTGAGTTTCAAAATCGGGGTTGTTTGCATTTTCATGTCTAATCACCAATTTGTCAAGTAACTTCGCCAGGTCGGCAGGAGTAAGTTGCTGTGCAGCATCACTCAACGCACAAGATGGATCGATATGCGATTCAAGCATCAAGCCTTCCATGCCCATATCGAAAGCTTTTTGCGATATTTCGTACAGGAATTCACGCTTGCCGGCAATATGACTTGGGTCGCAAATAATTGGCAGGTTGGGCAACAACTGTCGTAACTCAATCATTGTTTGCCAGTTGGGATAATTTCGGTATTTGGTTTCGCTAAACGGAGTAAAGCCGCGGTGGATTGCCACAATGTTTTTAATACCGGCCTGATGAATACGTTCAATCGCACCCATCCACAACTGAACATCAGGATTTACAGGATTTTTCACCATAACAACAACATTGCTTCCTTTTACAACATCTGCAATTTCCTGCACCACAAATGGGCTGGCAGTTGAGCGGGCGCCTATCCAAACCACATCCAACCCAGCTTTTAATGCTTCTTCAGTATGTTGGGCATTGGCAACTTCGGTGCCAACTGGCAGACCAGTTTCCTGTCTTACCATCTGTAACCATTTTAAACCAATTGAGCCAATTCCTTCAAATGAACCTGGCCGGGTTCGCGGTTTCCAAACGCCACCTCTATATACAAAAACACGTTTGTCTTTCGCCAGCAACCGGGCTGTATCTAACGCCTGTTTTTCCGATTCAAGACTACATGGTCCTGAGATTAAAAGTGGGTTGTCGAGTTTTGGCAACCACGTTTTTATCGGATTAATGTCAAGTTTTAAAGTCATGATTATTTCGTATAAAGTTTTACAATTTTTTCTTCATTTTTTACCAAATGCGGGTTTTCTCCTTCGAGAATTCCCCTTATTTTATTGGCACTTACAATTAAATCGTGCAGTTTATCATCCTGTTCATTGAACAAACAATCACGAAATTCCTGCAGGTGCTTTATGTAAACATCAAGTGATTCAACAACGTAATTGCGGTTTTGTTGAAAAATAGGGTGCCACATGGTACTTGAACTTTTTGCCAGACGAACAGTTGAATTAAATCCCCCGCTGGCCAAATCGAAAATTATACTTCTGTCTTCTTTTGACTGAACTGCATTTGCAAGTGCGTAGGCAGCAGCATGTGGCAGGTGAGAAACAAACGCGGCGCTGTGATCTTGCTCATCAGCCGTCATATAAGCAATATCCATTCCAAGCACCTGAAACATTTTTTCAACCAACGCTAAATGTTGAGGCCCCGAATCGGCATGATCGCACAAAATTGTGATTTTTCCTTTGAACAAGCCTTCCAGGGCAGCTGTTGGTCCCGAATTTTCGGTACCTGACATAGGGTGTGCCGGAACAAAGTTTTTTCGTTTAGGATGATTTTTTACCGATTCAAGAATTACTCTTTTGGTAGAGCTCATATCGATAACCGTTGTATTGTTGCTGATCGTGTCAAGGACTTGGGTTAATAATACGACCTCTTTATCAACAGGTATGGCAATGATAACAATATCTGTGTTTCCTACTCCTTCTTTAAGGTTTTTTATACGATCAACCAATCCTATTTTTAATGCCTGATCTGCATGTTTTTGGTTGGCGTCAACTCCAATTAATTCTGTAGCAAACTTGCTTTTTCGTAAATCCATGGCCAGCGAACCGCCAATTAAACCAAGTCCAATAATTGTAATTCTCATTTGTTTTGTATAAAAAAAGGTCTCGATTTATTCGAGACCTTTTGGTAAAATATTTTCAGTTATAACAATACCCTACTTCCTGATCCCGTATTTTGAACCATAATAAAAATAAAAGTAGAAGTAAGAATTATTAAAATTTGATTTCATTTTTAAGTATTCTGTTGGCAAATATATGGATATATTTTTAAAATGAAATATCTAACCAAAATTTGGGGATAAATGTTCATCAAGTTATTGTCAGTTCTTGATAATCTTTTGAGTATTTACTTTTTTCCCGTTCTCTTTTACAACTACAAAATACATCCCGCTTGCCAGATTACTTAAATCCGGTTCAAAGCTTATTTGACCTATTACATTATTGTTTTTTTCTGTAACAATAGTTTGTCCGTAAAGATTTATTATTTCAACGCTCAGCTCTTCGATTTCATTATTGGCCTGAACCGTAATTTTTATTTTATCGTTGAAAGGATTGGGATAAATGAAAATATTTCCCGGCGATAAAATTACAGCAGATGTTGAAAGTGGTGATTGTATCCTGAGATTATCAATTGTCCAACCCCAGCCATGTGCAAAAGGATCGGAGAAAAGGCGAAACTGAATTAATATTGTATCGTTTGCTTTAAAGTTGCCATTTTCGAGAAGATTTATTTCACGGGTTACATACCAGTCAGGAATTCCAACTGCTGTTGAAGCATCATTGTTATCGATATTCTTGTTATAATTTGTTTTCCATGTTGCATTATCTCCCGAATCGTAACCGTTTACAAGCGGGAGCCATGTTTTCCCATTATCTCGGCTACCTTCAACAATTACGTAGTCCCAGAAATTATCGTCACCAAATTTTGAAAGAGAATCTCCGGGTTCAACCAATACGATTTCATCAAAACTCATTGTTCCGTTTTGTTTTAAAATAATTGGGTATTTAAGCAGTGTTGTAAAATTAAAGTCTGAATTGTTTTTGTTGGGACTTGGATATGGATGTGGACTATGAAGTGATGGATTATCAAAATTTAGTGCTTCGTAAACATCAAAATTGGATAATATAAAATCATTGCTGGGTGTATTGAAATCATTAAAATAATTCCCAATAGGATCAAATATCTTTTCAATTTTGAAATTATAAAAATCACTTGCAGGGCTTATTGTTTTATTACCAGCTTTCGATTTATCAATAGCTGTAATTTTGTAAGTTACCACATCTCCATCATTCAGTAATTCTTTATCAATATTAAATATACCTGAATAAATATTTGCCGAATCAAGTGTTAATCCGAATGATTGTTGCGGTATATTATTTACCAGAAAATCAACAAATACTGTATCAATTCCGAGGTTATCATCGACTTCGGCAGAAACCACCATGTTTTGGCCGTTTGAAACGAAATAGGAGATTGGAACATGATTTATTACAGGAGCAGAAGTATCAGGACCAATATTTACTGAATAGATTTCGGCTGGAGCCTCACTTGGTACTGAAAAAGTACGGTTCATTTTATCGCCTGCACTAACATAATATTCAATTTTTTTTGTATCAAATCCGGGATTCAATGTAGCGGAAAAAAGTCCAGGGGTTTTATCAGCAACCAATGTTAATGAATCGATATTATTTGTAAATGAATCGGTAGAATAATATACAAATACGGCATTTGAGTCGATCTCAAAATCACTTTCAATAGAAAGGTTAAATACTATTGGCTTTTTTTCTTCAATATCTTTTGGCTTTTCAAAACTAAGTTTCATCAGTTTCCATCCGATATCAGCCAATATTCCTCGGGTAATTGGTCCCGGATCATGAATTGCTTCAGCTTTTCCAATAGCATGGGTCATTAGAGAATTTTCGTTGGTATAAGGGTATGTTTGATCGTTAAGGTGATAAATACTTGACCCATCATTATATTCCGAGGGAGCATACAATCTTGGTCTAATTCCTTTATTACCTGCTGTAGCTGCAGGACTTATGCTGTATAAAAGGTTTGATGTAAAAGCATTAAAAAGATTTAAGGAGGGTATTTTAAAAAGGGTGGTATCAGTTAACAAATTTTTATTGATGTTGACAACCATAATATCAAAAGCCGATGCGTCCCCAAGTGTTCTGATTCCATATTTGTCGTCACCATAAGCACCTATATTGCCAGCCGCAAAAAAGAATCCTGTAAATCCGAGTCCATGGCCTATTTCGTGTAAAACAACTGTTACAAAGTCATAAAGTAAATCAGGCGTTTTTCCATCGGTACCAAAATACCATTTTATTTCTTTATTGAATGTTGCACTAATATCTGGCAATGATGCTCCGCTAATTTCAGATTTGGTTATTCTTTCTACAACGGAAACCGGATAAAAACGGTTTTTACGTGGTGCGTATTCAAAATTTTCATAATAATCAGTGGGTCCGGCCTGTCCAAGAATTGTATTTATGTTTCTATCTTCATCATAAATTGTTCGCCACCGGGCTTCAATATAAATGGGGATTTCCGATTCGATTATGGTTTCCCATATTCCCACAGCATATTTAAATGCAGCTCTTGCATCAGTTGGGAAAAGGCTGTAATTAACAATTATTTGTGATTTTTTTTCAGCTCCCGATTTCAAAAGGAATCCTGGCGGCGGTGGGATAAATGATTTTTCAACTTTGTTTGATGCATAACAAATGGTTGACGGAACCTGTAATTTACGTTTTCTCCAGTCGTTTTGTCCGTTAACTGTGCTAGATTCAAACAAGCTGGCTATAATAAAAAGGTATAATAATTTCACTTCCTGATGCTTTTACAAACAAAATGACAAATGTAACATGATAATTGTTTTAGTTTAAAAAATATTTACAGTTTGAAATAAAAGATTAACCAAGCCATTTGTCAACAAAAAAAGAGGAATAAAAAAATGCTGAAAAATTAATCCAGCATTTTTTGTAAAATTCTGTGTTTTAACAGAGCATTTTATCACCAATCGTCACGCTGCAAAAGCTGTTTCTTTTTTGTAAAAACTACATTAAATAGAATTACAACCGATGTGATGAGGCCAACAACTGCTGCAACAAAAGCAACTAATAATAATGTTTTCATACTTTAATTTTTAATGATTCTTTTTGTTATTGTTTTGGAATTTGTATCAGTTAAACATACCAGGTAAATTCCTGATTTAATGGTTGATAAATCGATTCTTAGTTTTGGGTTAAATTGTATGTCGTACTTTGTTTCTTTGAAAACAGTTGACCCTGTTAAATCAATGATTTTAATATCAACCGATGATTGGTTGGTGATATTCCCGCAATCCACTTTATTTACCACATCTAATCCAATATTTATCGGGGTCTGTGCCTCTGTAAAATCTGCCGATGATTCTTGTTGGCCAAATGCACTTAAAATAGTAAAAATGCATAGAATAGAAATAAACGTCCTTTTCATTTCAATTCAATTTAATGTATAAATCAAACCTCTAAATCAAACTTAATGAGACGTTATGAATAATATTTCCGCCAATTGAACGGTATAAGTTGCTAATTTTGAATACGTTTCTAACCTGGTTGACTGGGTTTGTAATGTTGTTTCAACCAGTGGGTTTTTAAAAACCTAATCTAAATTTCAATGCAACGTAACTGAGCCCACAGCATCAATTTCATTTTTTAAATAAGTACTTTTGAAACTCATTTGCACCTGCAAAAACTATTGAATCAAAAGCGTCTGTCTCATGACAGGTTTTATTACGGGTTTGTAGGCGTAAACGTAAATAAACAATTTGTTTATTGCAAGCTTTTTTTTAGTTTAGAATCAAAAAAAATTATCTAATAAAATTATTTATGAAATTTTTATTAACGACCTTACTTGCTGTATCAGTTATATTTATGTTTTCTTCGTTTGTTCCTGATAAAGAAAAATACGATGAACTGTACAGACCACAATTTCATTTTACGCCTGAAAAGAACTGGCACAATGATCCTAACGGCTTAGTTTTTTATAAAGGGGAATACCACATGTTTTATCAATATAATCCAAACGGCAATGAATGGGGTTTCATGCATTGGGGTCACGCAGTAAGTACCGATTTAATTCACTGGGAACATTTGCCTATCGCTCTATACCCTGACAATAATTCGGAAGACAAGGAAATTTGCACAGCATTTTCGGGTTCTGCTATTGTAGATGAGCATAATTTGCTTGGCAAACAAAACGGTGATGAAAAAACCCTGGTTGCATTTTACACAAGTAAAAGTTGTGGACAACGTATTGCCTACAGCACTGATAAAGGCAGGACGTGGGAAAAATATGCTGGAAATCCAATCATACCTTTCGATGAAAATGATGATGCCCGCGATCCAAAAGTATTTTGGCATGAAGACTCACAAAATTGGGTGATGGTTTTATACAGGAAAACTTCAAATAACGATAAATCTAAAGGAATATCCATTTATACTTCGAAAAACTTAATCGATTGGACATGGAAAAGTCATATTCCTGGATTTTATGAATGCCCCGATTTGGTAAAACTTAAGGTTACAAATCGTCCGGGAGAATCAAAATGGATACTTTTTGATGGCGATGGCAGTTATTTAATCGGCGCTTTTGATGGCGAAATATTTACTCCGGAATCAACAAAAATAAAGAGCGATTTTGGTAATAATTATTACGCTACACAAACCTGGAGCAATATTCCTGCAGATGACGGGCGCACTTTGCAAATTGCCTGGATGAGGGGCGGTGAATTTCCAGATATGCCTTTTAATGGCCAAATGTCGTTCCCTTGCGAGATTTCCCTTACAAAATTCAGTTTTGGTTATAAATTAGTTCGTAAACCGGTTAAGGAAATCGAATTATTACATGGAAAACATCAAGACTGGGAGAATAAAGTTTTAATTCCCGGAATAAAAGAGAATAAAACAAAAAGCGTTAAAGGAGATTGCCTGCATATTATTGCCGAATTTGATTTAAAAACTTCTGATAATTTTGGTTTTATTGTCCGTAATAGCAAGAAAAATCCTGGCACCGAAATTTTATATAATGTTAAACGAGGAGTACTCACGGTTTTAAATTGTACTGTACCAGTTGTGCCTGTAAACAATAAAATTTCTTTGGAAATATTATTAGACAGATCCTCTATCGAAATATTTGCAAATGGAGGACAGACTGTAATATCAAATTGTTTTACCCCAACAGAAGGGGCTGAGGATGTTGTACTTTATACAAATGGAGGTGAATTGGGAGTAGATAAATTAGATATTTATGAAATGAAATCCATTTGGGATGAAAAGAAGTGAAAACAGAAAAATTGGTCAACTGAATTTAAATAAAAGGGTGGAGTTGAGCCACCCAAATAATTTTTTATTTCAACAAAAAATTAAAACCGTCTTTTGAAGAGAGTTCGCCAGGGGTAGTGCCTTTTTTGAAAATACGGCATGTACGATTACCAATTAAGCTGAGATTTTTATTTTCAAGTTTTAACATTGTTCCCTCACGCAAGCCAGCCACATAAATATTAGGATTGATTTCCAAAAATTCATTTATCCTTTGTTCGCGGGTTTCTCCGCTGTGTCCTTCAGGGTTTTCGTGTAAATAGTGTGGGTTTAACTGGAATGGAACAAGTCCGATACATTCAAATCCCTTTGGATCAATAATGGGCATGTCGTTGGTTGTCTGCAAAGTAGGGCAGGCAACATTTGCTCCAGCACTCCATCCAATGTAAGGCGTTTGGTTAAATACTTTTTCGCGGATAGGATTCATCAGTTCATTGTCGTGCATCAACCGAACCAATTGCCATGTATTTCCACCTCCAATTACAATTGCTTCAGCTTCATGAACGGCTTTTATTTGATCAGCAAATGTATGGATACCAACGATATGATGTCCGATTTCAGTAAATCTTTCCTCTACTTTTTCACAATAGGTATCAAATGAAAAAGTGACTGCAGCATAAGGAATAAATAACGCGGTTACCGGTTTTTCTCCCAGAAACTTTTTTATCTCATTTTTCGTGTAATCTAAGTAAGGTTCGCCCGGCATGGTTGAATTGCTAATCAAAAGTAGTTTCAT
The DNA here is from genome assembly GCA_038217255.1 of Bacteroidales bacterium. Lineage (GTDB taxonomy): Bacteria > Bacteroidota > Bacteroidia > Bacteroidales > Prolixibacteraceae > Draconibacterium. Next base: position 18,208 of record JBBQPP010000006.1, read on the forward strand.
CGGTTGAATTTTTTAAATTGTTGATCAAAGAAACAACCTTTATACCAGAAGGAAAATGATTTTCTGCATAGCTTGAAATTATTCGTACAAATTTTCCAAATCGCATTCTGCCATTTCAACAAAAAAGTCACTGATTATTGAAGTCAAATCATCTAAGTATTTTTCACCTTTTTCAGCTGTTGCTTTTTTCGGGTTACCAACTCCGGTATCTACCGAAACTTTGTCCCATTGCCGCGGAATCCAGGCAGTTTTGTTCACAACGCCCTGCAATTTAGATGATTTGGCTTTCGCTTCACCAGCTTCATCAAGCTGCAAGACCAGATTCGGAAAATAATGCATTATAACACTTGTTTCCATTTCTCCGGCGTGATCGCCACCTTCTTCAAAATATTCCGAGAGGTCTAGTATTTTAAACCACTCTGTCAAACTAATCAACATATCAGGAAACTGGGGTTGAATTTCACGAATCATCGGTTTAAAATCGTTGCCGCCATGCCCGTTCATTAAAACCAGTTTTCTGATTCCCTGGCGATAAAGCGCTTCAACGATATCTTTAAAAATGATGATTTGAGTTGAAGGTTTTGTATGTAAACAAAAAGGCAAATCAATTTGTCCAGGATTTTGAACGCCAAGTGGAATGGTTGGGAGTACCATTATTTTTGCTCCTTTTTCCCATGCTTTTCCCGCTGCCACTTCTGCAATTTTAGCTGTTTCAAGCGAATCGGTTCCATAGGGTAAATGGTAGTTGTGTGGTTCTGTTGCTCCCCATGGTAAAACTGCAACTTCGTAATTCTCGTTTTTTACCTGTTTCCAGTTTGTTTGTTCTAAAATGTATTGTTTCATAGTTTATGAATTGCCGGAAATCCAAACCCCGAAAGCTATCGGGGGGAAGTCCGAAGATTAAAAATGTTATTTTATTTCGAATTTTGTAAAAATAATCTCTTCGTAAGGATTTGTTTTTCCTCCCTCATAAAGACAACCTAAAGTATTTGGGTTTATCAATGTTAAATCAGAATAAGCTGAAGGCCCGGGATTTAAAACCCTGGCAATTTTCCAGGTTTTACCAAAGTCATGGCTTGCTTTTAATGTCATATTAACACGGGCAGTTTCACTGGACGGGTTCAAAAACCAAAGCATATTATTTTCCTCGGTAAAGAGAAGACTTGCCTGACAAATGGGTTCAATCAATGCCGTGTCGGATTGGATAGCTGACCAATTTAATCCTCCATCTTCACTAAAACTAATTTTACGTGATTTTTGCGTGCGGTCATAATTGCGCATGTTTAGCAGTAATTTTCCATCAGGAAGCTCGGCAACTGTACATTCATTTACCTGATCTTGTGGTGTCGTCCCACCCAATTGCCATGTTTTTCCATTATCATCAGAGTAAATAATGTGTGAGTAATAGTTTTTTGTATTTGCCTCAATATGGTCGCATGGAATAACCAATCGGTTTTTGTATGCACCGTAATTAAGTTGTATTCCATGGCACGGACCGGTAGCATACCATGTCCAGTTTTCCTTTTTTACAGATGAAGTTATTTCTTTTGGCTCAGTCCAGTTTTTCCCTTCATCAGTTGATATAGTTACAAACACTCTACGCGTATCTTTACTTTTTCCTTCGATGATGTCAGATTCATGATCTGAACCAAGGTTCCAGGTCATTAATAAATGTATATCGCCTGTTTCACAATCAACAATCGGAGCAGGGTTTCCACAAACGTTGCTGCCGTCGTTCCAAATTATTTTTAAGGGGCTCCAGTTTTCGCCTTCATCAATTGAACTTCGCATTACTAAATCAATATCGCCCGTGTCGGAACTTCCGTTTACACGACCCTCTGCAAAAGCAATTAATTTTCCTGATTTTGTACTTACAATCGCGGGAATACGAAAAGTTGAATAACCATCGGTTCCACTCTTAAATATGGTTTTTAATTGAGCGGATTGAAGATTTGTATCCACAGCATTTCCATCTTGTTGTGCAAAACTTTCGTCATTTATAAAGTTGAAAACGAAGAAAGCAAGGAGAAAAAAGAGATTTGATTTTTTAAACATTATTATTGATTTTCAGGATTTATGAAATTAGTAAAACCTGTTCTTCTATTTACATATAAAGGTGAAATTAAAACCTGAGCAAAGTTACCCCAAAAGTAAATGGGGTAAGTTCCGGTCCTTTATCAACCTTATAAAATGGGGTTAAATCATAAATGGCATAAAAATTAATCCAACGGTAACCAGTGCGGAACATTATACCATATTTGAAGTTTTGCAACGAAAAGTTATCGGTTACCTTAAGTTTCTTTTTTTGATTGTCTTGATATTTAATTTTTGTGTAGCTGCCAATCCGGTATGAAAAATACATGCCCGATGAAAAATAAAGACGGTTTTTATAATTGTTTATTGGGATTTGAATTTCAGCCAAAACAGGAACTGTCAACGAGAAGAGATACAGTTTTGAACTCTGCTTGTTGCCATAATTAAACGTTTTTGGAATAATTATATCATCTGCTGTTCGCTCAATGGTGGTAGTATCGCTGAGACGGTAATACTGATATTGTATTCCCAAACCGGTTACAATTCCAAAATTGTTGCGATTGCGCTGTAAACCAATATTTTGCTGAATAAGGTTTAAGTGGATCGAATTGGAAAACAATATATCGTTTTTCATAAATTCAGTTTCATATCCTGAGTAATCGCGATTAAGAAATGTATTGAACCCAAAATCGATACCAGCCCAATTCCCCTTGAAATTATCTTTCCAAAAATTAAATCCATCTGAATTAAGGTTTATATTTTTGAGGATTTTTTCAGCATCTTTTCCGATTGGGACAATCGTATCAGTTGCCTGGGCAAAAGTGCTGGTATTGAATAGAATCACTAGGGCAATAATTCCTAAAAACAAGTAACAAATTCTTCGTATTTTAAACGGCATATTAGTTTTCATACTTTTGTTTATTCTGAATAGAATGTGATGTTACAACAAATTTAAGTGTTTAGAGTTGAAAAAAATTGAAAAGCTTGTAAAAAGAAAAAACAAGATTACGTTTTCATACTTGATTCTCTTACAAATTTGATACTGGATACTGGATATTGACAATCTTGATACTTGATACTAATAATCCTTATACTCTAAGCTCAAATCTTAATACATAAATTTAATAAAGGTTAAGAAAAACCTATAAACGCCTGAAATTCATTTTAAAACAGTACCTTTGCGCCCAATTTTTATATGACATTTGAATGATATTATTTAACGAAATGGGCCTCAGCGCCGAAATTCAATCGGCGATTGAAGAAATAGGTTTTGTTGAGCCCACTCCTGTTCAGGAGAAAGTAATTCCTTTTTTATTGGAGAGCAAACAAGACCTTGTGTCGATTGCTCAAACAGGAACCGGAAAAACAGCCGCTTTTGGGTTGCCAATTATACAGCAAATTGATTCGAATAAAAAATCGGTTCAGGTTTTAATTTTAAGCCCAACCCGCGAGTTGGCAATGCAAATTGGCAGTGATCTCGAAAACTATTCGAAAAATTTGAATAAAGTCAAAATTGCCGTTGTTTATGGCGGTTCCGACATACGCAAGCAAATCAGTGATATTGAGCACGGTGCGCAAATTGTGGTTGGTACACCTGGTCGGACACTTGATTTAATTAAACGTAAAAAACTGAAAGTTAACGAAATACGTTGGGTTGTGCTCGACGAAGCTGACGAAATGCTTTCAATGGGTTTCAAAGACGATTTGGATGCAATTCTTGAAACTTCTCCAGCCGAAAAACAAACCCTTCTGTTTTCGGCAACAATGCCACAGGAAATTGTTGCGATTTCAAAAAAATACATGCGCGATATATTTGAAATATCGGTTGGAAAGAAAAACACTGGCACCGCGAATGTGGAACACAATTATTATTTGGTGCATGCCAAAGACCGTTACATTGCATTAAAACGTATTGCCGATGTAAACCCAAATATCTACGGGATTATTTTTTGCCGCACCCGAATTGAAACCAAAGAGGTGGCCGATAAATTAATGCAAGACGGCTACAATGCCGATGCTTTGCATGGCGACCTTTCACAATCGCAGCGTGATTTTGTGATGCAGCGTTTTCGCGGAAATCACCTGCAAATGCTTGTTGCTACCGATGTTGCAGCAAGAGGTTTGGATGTGAACGATTTAACCCACGTTATCAACTATAACCTCCCTGACGATCCTGAAGTTTATGTCCACCGGAGCGGACGGACAGGACGTGCAGGGAAAAAAGGTATTTCGGTTACCTTGATTCACTTGCGTGAAAAAGGAAAACTAAAACAGGTTGAAAGAACAGTAAACCAGCCATTTATTAAAAAAATGGTTCCCTCAGGAAAAGAAATCTGCGAAAAGCAGATGTTTAGTTTAATCGACAAGGTTGAAAAGATAGAAGTAAACAACGAACAAATAGGCGAGTTTATGCCCGTTATCTATAAAAAACTGGCATGGCTCGATCGCGAAGAACTGATAAAACATTTTGTCTCGCTTGAGTTTAACCGTTTTCTCACTTATTACGAAAATGCGCCCGACATTAATGTTGATGAATCGCGTAGTAATGAGCGTGATTTTTCAGGCAGGAGTGAAAGAGGCGATCGCGGAGATAGAAGGGATCGGGGAAGAAGAAAAGATCGTGATTCACGTGATAGCCGCGATGGTCGTGGCAGAAGAGATGATTTTGGCGGAAAACCTGATCGTGGTGGAAGAGGAGGAAAATACGAATTTTCGAGGTTCTTTTTCAACATGGGCAAAAAGAACGGTATCGGTAAACGAACTATTATTGACATGATTAATCAAAACCTACCCGGCAAAAATATTGAAATCGGGAGCATCGAAGTTTTAAAAGGATTTTCGTTTTTTGAAATCGACAAACGATATGAAAACGAGGTTTTGCATGCTTTTAAAGATGCTACTTACAAAGGCCAGCGTATCGGTATTGATATTGCAAAAGGGAAATAAATATTTCGATAGGAAGTGGTTAAGTAATAACGAATAATTTTTGTAATAACCATAAAAATCCTGTAAAACAATATTTTGCAGGCTTTTTGGTTTTTATACCAATTGTTTTTTTTATGCCATAGAAAATTATAAACCTGCAATGGTGAATGCCGATAAACGTCATCTTCAAAAATTTCTTCAAACAACCAATTTTTATACTTTTGATTGTTTTATTTCAAAATTATACCAAATTAAAATCAACTATATATAATGAATACAAGAAACGCAATTTATTTGTTTGTTTTAATGTTTTTAACGTTTTGGAGTTGTTCAAAACCAGAAGCCAATCTTATGATTCAGAAAGAGATTAAAGAAGACTGGACTTTCAGCCAGGTTGGTAAAAACGAGTGGCTGCCTGCCACAGTGCCTGGAACGGTGCATACCGACTTGCTCGCAAACGGAAAAATAGAAGACCCGTTCTACCGTTTGAACGAACACGATTTACAATGGATCGACAAAGTAGATTGGGAATACAAGACCACTTTTACAGTTGAAAATGAATTGCTTCAAAAAGACATTGTAGAACTTGATTTTAAAGGACTCGATACTTATGCCGATGTATTTGTTAATGGTGAAAAAGTACTTTCCGCCGACAATATGTTCCGCGAGTGGAATGCAAATGTGAAAGAATATTTAAAAGAAGGCGAAAATGAGTTGCACATAGTTTTTCGTTCGCCAATTGCTGAAGGAATCAAAAAATATGACGCTCAAGGTTATGTAATTCCTGTTTCCGAAAATGATTTGGCAAAAATCGGCAAGGTTGAAGGTGATAAAATGGTAAGTATTTACACCCGAAAAGCCGGTTACCATTTTGGTTGGGACTGGGGCCCACGTCTTGTTACCAGCGGAATTTGGAGGCCTATAACTTTAAACGCGTGGAATAAAGCCAAAATCGAAAACTTGCAAATTATTCAAAATTCGGTGGCCGATAACATAGCCACTTTTACGGCAGTTTTCGAAATTGAGGCTGTCGTTAATGGAAAAGCAAACCTTTCAATTCAAAACGATGGAGCAACTTTGGCTCAGTCTTCTGTAAAACTTCAAAAAGGACTTCAAAAATATTCAGTGGATTTTGAGATTCAAAACCCAAAACTTTGGTGGACTAACGGTTTGGGGGAAGCGCATTTATACAATATTTCAGGAGAAATAAATATTGGAGGAAGTAAAGTTTCAAAGGAAACCCGCATTGGAATCCGCACATTAGAACTTGTTCGCGATAAAGATGACGCTGGCACTTCGTTTTATTTCAAACTGAACGGCCACCCCGTATTTATGAAGGGGGCCAACTATATTCCCAACGATGCTTTTTTGCCTCGCGTTACCGATGAAAACTACCGCAAAGTGGTTGAAACTGCAAGAGTTTCAAATAATAACATGTTGCGCGTTTGGGGCGGGGGTGTTTACGAGAATGATATTTTTTATGATTTGTGCGATGAAGCGGGTATTTTAGTGTGGCAGGATTTTATGTTTGCCTGTGCCATGTTTCCCGGCGATGAAGCATTTCTGGACAATGTAAAACACGAAGCTATTGACAATGTAAAACGTTTGCGTAACCACCCAAGCATTGGATTGTGGTGTGGCAACAACGAAATTCTGGCTGCCTGGAAAGGTTGGGGCTGGAAGGAAAAAGAGGAAGACAAAAGCCAGGAAAATGCCAACAAAATATGGAAAGCGTACGAAGATATTTTTCACAAAATACTTCCCGAAGTTGTAGCGGAATACGATTCTCAACGCAGTTACTGGAGTTCGAGCCCTTCATCTGGCGAAGGAATTCCGGCCGATTTAGTTAATGGCGACGAACATTATTGGGGTGTTTGGTGGGGAAAAGAGCCTTTCCAAACTTATGCAACACACCTGCCGCGGTTTATGAGTGAATATGGTTTTCAGTCGTTCCCTGAAATTGCAACGGTTCGAAAATATGCAGTTCCCGAAGATTATGATATTTTTTCGGAAGTGATGAAATCGCACCAACGCTCGTCAATTGGCAACGGAACCATTGAATATTACATGCTTCAGGAATATAAAAAGCCAAAGGATTTTGAGTCGTTTTTGTATGTAAACCAAGTGTTGCAGGCTGAAGGGATTAAATTTGGGTTAGAAGGACACCGCCGCGCCATGCCGTTTTGTATGGGCAGTTTGTACTGGCAAATTAACGATTGCTGGCCGGTTGCATCGTGGAGTTCAACCGACTATTACCAGAATTGGAAAGCGTTGCAATACTATGTGAAAAAGGGTTTTGAACAGGTTTTGATCAGTCCTTACATTGATGGTATTAAGTTTAAAGTTGGTATTGTAAACGACCGGCTTGATGATATCAATGCCGAAATGAAATTGAAATTAATGGATATTGACGGCAAGGTAATTTGGGAAAGTGCATCCTTAGTTACTATTGATGCCAATTCGAGCAAGGATTTTTATGAAGTGAACAAAGCTGAATTTGAACAGGAATACCGAAAAGAAATTGGCCACTCGGTTTTTCTGTGCGAAGTGCTCGAAAATGGAAAAACACTTTCAAAAAATTCATTCTTTTTCAAACCTTTTAAAGAACTAAAAATAGCAAAACCTAATGTTGAATATGATATTTCAAAGGTGGAAAACGGGTTCGATATCGAGATGAAAACCGACAAACTTGCCAAAAACGTTTACCTGCAAATTGGCGATGAACAGGGATTTTTCTCTGACAATTATTTTGATTTAGTACCGAATGAAAAAGCAATAATTAATTTGAAAACCTCAATTTCCGAAGAAAAATTGAAAGAGGTTTTGACATTGAGAACGCTTGACGGGGCGTTTTAATTATTACATCTATTCACCGGGTGACTTTGAGTCACCCGGTGAATATTTTAAAAACCGCTTGACGGATAAGAAATTAAATTATCTCCAGCTTTTTCCCCACTTTTATAAATGCTTCAACTGCTGTATCGATTTGCCCGGTTGTGTGTGCTGCTGAAAGTTGCACCCGGATGCGGGCTTTTCCCCGAGGTACAACCGGAAAAACAAAACCAATAACATAAACGCCTTCTTTTAAAAGCTCATCGGCAAATTTAACGGCAAGCGGCGCATCATAAATCATAACCGGAACAATTGCCGTGTTCCCTTTTACAAGGTCGAAACCGGCAGCTTCCATTTTTTTGCGGAAATGTTGGGCATTGGCCATTGTTCTTGCTGGTAGTTCTGATGAACCTGAAAGCATTTCAATTACTTTCAAAGTTGCCCCAACAGTTGCCGGAGCAAGTGTATTCGAAAACAAATATGGACGCGAACGCTGACGCAACATTTCAATAATCTCTTTGCGGCCCGAAGTGCAACCACCATTTCCACCACCCATGGCTTTTCCGAAAGTGGTTGTGATAATGTCGATTTTCCCAAGCAAATCGTAATATTCCGCGGTCCCGCGACCGGTTTTACCAATATAACCGGTTGCATGTGAATCGTCAACCATTACAAGTGCATCATATTTTTCAGCAAGTGCAACAATTTCTGGGAGTTTAGCGATATCGCCATCCATCG
>JBBQPP010000007.1:0-23216 GCA_038217255.1 Bacteroidales bacterium
TCACTAAATTTGAAGGGGACAGAATTACGCCGAGAGAAAATGCACTTTTCGAAAACCGGTATAAAGCACGCGAAATATTCTACCAAATAAACAGTTTGCCCGACAATTTGAAAACAAAGTATTTTGATGCCAAACGGTTGCAAAGGGCAAAGTTGGACGGGGGTTGTTAGAGGGTGATTGAGTTAATGGGTGATTGAGTTAATGAGGTAAGAGTTTATTATAGGGTGTATTGAAAATGGGAAAAATGAAGAATTTGAAAATTGTGTTGCTGGTTTTGGTGGTTGTTTTGGCTTTGGTTCTTGTAAAAACGATTGGTAAAAACGGCTTTAAACAAGATGCAGCAAATGCTGTGGATGCAATTGTTTCCAATAAATTTATGATTTTCCCGCACGATTTGAAAAATGCCGAAAACCAATATTTGATTGTTGATTTAGACGAATCGGCTTCCTCTGGGTTTGAAAATTCGCTTAAAATTCCATTTGATAAATTGCTGGAAGAATCGAATCTTCAAAAAATAAAAGATTCAGAAAAGAAAATTTTACTTGTTTCCACTGATAATTCAGTCGCTGCAAAAGCCTGGGTAATTTTGAACCAGTTGGATATAGAAAATGTGTTTTTCCTTTCAAATGGAGAAAACCCGGAGGTTTTAAAATACGAATTCCAGACTGACACTACGGCTAAGTTGGAATCCATGGTAGAGAGATAAAACCATTAATAGGATTTATTCTGATTTGAATTAATATAGTTTAGTTTGAAAACTAAAGAGAAATGGAGATTAACTCAGAACCTAAAGCATGTAGCCCTTTTTCAATTTTTTCTATCTGTGCTTTCCTCGGTTTCGATTTACGATGCAAATAATTCCATAATTGTTTTTGATGAATCCCCGTAACTTTTTCTAATCCCGATAATGATAAAATGCCTGAATAATATTCTAACAAACTTTCGGTATCGAATTTAAAAACAATCTCAAAATCTTCATTTAAAAAATCAGGATATGAAAAACCTTCTTCAATTGCGGTTTTTTTGAAAAATTCCATTTGTTGGCGCATATCCTTTTTTGCATTTTCAGCAGTATTCCCCATTCCCGTAAACATTTCTTCTTCACAATAAACAGTGAATGTCCCATCTTTTCCTCTTTCAATTATCGCTTCTATTGTTTTCATCTTTTTTAGTTTATTCTATTTCAATCCCATCTCTTTTTCTTTTTCATTTCCAGGCCTTTCCCAACTTCCTTGCTACCATGAAAAGGAACCGGATAATGAAGGCCATCCTTTTCGTAAATAATATGGCTGCCATTTTGCCTAAGCACTTTCCAACCATTTTGAAGTATAAGTTTGTGCAATTCGCTTGATTTCATAAACTTTTATAAAACGTCATGAAGATAGAAATATTTCTATTGATTGACATTCAACAATAGAAAAAAATGCTATTGTCTAAGCAGATTAATTTCTTTATTGGCTTACTTTTTTAAAGCACCGGAATATTTAAAATACAAATTCCAGCCTGACACTTCGGCCAGCCTGGAATCCAATTCAGAATAAACATTCTAAAAAAACCTATTTAACAACAGGAAAATCCATCACATCAGCTTCGGTAAAAGGTAACCACGATAGTTTGTCTTTTTCCGCAATCATTTTATTGTGCATAAAACTATTGTTTCCGAATTTCAATATTTTGGCATTATAACCAAACAACCGCAAATATGCAGTTACAAAAGCTGCGTTGTGCCCGGTTCCGCAGTAAACAACAATTTCGCGGTCAGCCGGAATGGTTTGCATTTCGGAAAGTATGCCAAGTGTTCCGCCGGTTTTATAACGCATTGCTCCAGGAACATGTCCGTCTTCGTACTTATCCTTGCGTTCGTAGTTGATAATATAATATTTTTCAGGATGGCTGAAAACTGTATCTGCCGAAATCGTAGCATTTGGATAATCCGCAAACAATGATGAAATTCTTTCATCAAAAATATCGGCGCCGGTAGTTTTTCCGGTATTCAACAATGGAAAATCTCCTGGCTCTGCTTTCGGAATATCAGTTGTTTCGAGGTTTCCCTCATAATCTGACCCAATATTCTCAAGCCATTGGTTTTCAATTGATTTATTCCATCCACTCATTCCCCAACGCAGGGAGTAAACATTACCATAACCCATTAAACGTAAAAGCGAGGTAGAATAACTCGAACTGGTTCCTGAATTACAGGCCAGAATTATTTTGTCATATTCAAAAGGCTTTATTTTATTGGCAAAGTAGTCGGTTAAACCCCCAATTTCAACATTTACAGCGCCTTTAATATGGCCTTTTGTAAAAATTTCAGGTTTACGAATATCAATCACAAGTGTGTTTCCGTCAAGTGCTTTTTCAGCAGCTTCGGCGCCAATTAATGAAGGAAATTCACGGCTATTCACATAATCGCCTGTTTCGGCTAAATAATCGAGCAACAGCTTTGCTTCCTTATTAATTTCAACTGTTTGACTGGTAGATTTTTCTACAACTGCTTCGGTTTCATTTTTAGGTTTTTGCCCTCCAGAACATGAGACAAAAACCGCAACAATCGCGAATGCAAAAATTTGAAATATTGTTTTGAAAAGTTTCATATTCTCCACAGTAAATAAAAATTAACCTTTATTTTCTACTACATTTCCATCTTTGTCATAGCGCAAAGTATCAATCCTCCGGCCAGTTTCATCATATTTGAATTCTGTTATTGCAACTCCACTGTCGGGATCGTTGATAACATTTTTGTCCTTGTCCATCGAAATTCTTTTCACTGGTGCACCATGTTCGTCATAAACAGTTTGTGTTACAGGGATATTTTTCCCTCCAAGGAATTCATCGTCCATGTCAAACATTGCAGTTTCGGTTGTGTAACCATTTGCATCATAAACATTTACACGTTTCGCCCAACCCCAGTATAAATTGGAAAGCTGCCCAACTGTGTTATGTACTGAAAAACTTTCAAGATCACCATGTTCGTTGTTTTCGAAAAGGAAGTAAGAAACACCTATGTCTCCGCAATTTTCAGCAGTACAATTATAAAGTGTGTCACTGTCGTAATTGGCCATTCGGGTAACAAAACCGTTTGCATCGTAAGTAAACCGAAGTTCATAAAACGGGCAGAAAGGGTTCATGATTATCGATTCCTCAGCTAAATTATAGCGAACTTCTCTGATCATTCCATCGGGAAGTTTTGTCCATACGTAATTATGGATTTTGTTACGGTTTTCCACAGGTTGCCCTGTTTCATCGAGGAAACGCATTGCAACTCTCATTCCGTCATCATCAAGCTTGTATTCGTAAACACTGACACCACCGTTTTTTGTTGGTTCATTTTTTTCATTGAAAAAATGTTTATTCTGCAAATCACCTTCATAAGTATAAGTGATTTTTGCAGCCCCCATTGATGAATAGTCGAGCAAACTGTCATTTCGATTGTATTCAACTGAAACTAACTGATTGTTATCGTTGTAGGTAAACTTGTAGTTGTTGACCGTTTTTGCATCTTCGGCAGTGATTTCGTGCGAACCTCTTTCCAAATCCCATGATGTTTCGCTAAACAGCAAGCTGCGGAAATACTTTACATTATCCTGTGCTTCAGGTTGAGCCGGTTTTGGGCTACATGAATTCAAAATGATTGCTGCGATAGCAAATAATAAAACATTGTACAATTTCATTTTAATAAATTTATGGTTAATACTTTTCTCTTTGTGAATTAAACACCTGATTATTAATAATGTTTACACAAATGATTTTTGCAAAGAAAGCTTTATTTCCTGGGTAAGGATTATGAATTGACCATCCATTTCGAAAAAACTTCGAGATAATTCCAAAACGAAGTTGAAACTTCGGGCGGCAAATCCATTTTTTGTAGCACTTCTTTATAACATTTGAGCCAAACAAGCCGGGATTCGGCAGTAATCTTGAAGGGTAAATGTCTTCGGTTAAGTTGCGGCATTCCCCGGTTTTGGTTGAAATACTGGGGACCTCCGCAAATTTGTATTAAAAAATCTGCAGAATGTTCCTTTGCCTTTTCAAACGCGACAGGATTTTTAGGGAACAAATCTTTTACTTCACTTTCTTTTATAAGATCATAATGGTCACTAACCATTTTTCGCATTCCATCTTCGCCAAGAAGGTTAAACATTTCCTTTGAAGGCAAGGTGACTCCGGGACGAACACCCTGTATATAGTTTGATATTGTAAAATCCACTTTTTTAAAAACTTTAATTCGACATTATAACAAAAAATATACTAATTGGTTGAAAGCAGATATTCTCGGGTTTAGCCAAAAGCATGTTTTATTAAATGTCTAACCAATTATAAACCATCATGTAAATATTATTTATCAAACATCAGCAAAGGCCAGAGTTGCGATGCTAACTTTCACATTTTCAATTTGAAGCAATTGAAAAGCGCAAGATTCGAGCGTTGATCCGGTTGTTACAACATCATCAACCAACAAAATATGTTTACCTTTAAATTCTTCGGGACGAATTGCTTCAAAAATATTCTCAACATTTTCCCATCTCTCGAATCTGTTTTTTCGGGTTTGGGTCGAAGTATGTAAATTTCGGCGCAGATTATCCATGGAAACTGGTATTTTCATGGATTCCGATAAACCTTTGGCAATCCACTCACTTTGATTGTAACCCCTCTTTTTTTCTTTTTTGGGATGCAGCGGAACCGGGACGATATAATCAACTGAACAAAATCCTGCTGATTCCATAAGCGAAATCCCAAATCTTCTTCCAGTTTCGAAACCAAGTTCTTTCATTCCTTTGTATTTCATAAAATGAATGAGATGCTGATAGTTACTACCTTTATTAAAAGCAAAAAAAGCAGTTGCAAACTCAATTTTAACCCTGCCCCAAAATACTTGTTCTACTTTGTTTCCGGAATGATGATGAAAATTTGTTACCGGCAGATCGAGCCAGCAGTCAATGCATAAAAAACTTTCCTGGGTCACCAAACGATTTCCGCAGGTAACACATAAAGTTGGGAAAATAAGTTCTATAAAATTATTGAATCCACCGACAAGCTTTTTCATAGAAAAAACAATGAATTATAAACCAAGATAATAAGATTTAATTTATGTTTTACCATAGCTTAAACTTTTTGTAATGAATATATTTTAAGGTTGCCATTATCCAATGGCAACTTTTTTTCATTTAAAGCAAATAACATTTAATCATATAACACAAGCTTGTAGGTATAAAGAGAAATTTTTGCGTCATTTTAAATAACGAAAGCAGCAAAGAAAAATTTTAATGCTATAATTAAATGAATCTAAATATGGCACAAATCACGCGTTAATTGAGTTACTTTTTAATAAATTACTATTTTTGGGTTCATTTTAGTACAATTAAACCTTAAAGTTAAACATTTATCATGCTTAAGAAATTTGTTGGGTTCCTGGGTAAGAAAATTCTTCTTGTTATATTCATTGGTTTTGTAATTGGAATTTTTGCTACCATCCTTTCAAACAAAGCAATTGAGGCAACTTCAACCAACGAATCGTGTGAAATGTGCCACGTTCATCCACATGTTTTCGAATCATGGAAACAATCAGTTCATTATGATACACGGGTTGGGATTCATATAGGTTGTGTTGATTGCCATTTACCACCAAAAGGGCAAAATTATTTAGTAGAAAAAATAAAAGCTTCGGCCCGAGACGCTTATGGGCTTGTTTTTAAAGATAGTGCTGATTTTAACTGGGAAGAAAAATCGACACTCGAATTTGCACAACACCATGTTTTTCAGGAATCGTGCGTTAATTGTCATAAGAATTTGTTCCCGCTCACATTAACAAAAGAGGGACAAAACGCCCATTTATATTACACACAAAAAGAAAAGGAACTGCTCTGCATCAACTGCCACCTGCATGTTGGACATTATGATCCGAATGCATTGCATGCGAAAAATGTATCGTTTGGAAATGCAGGAAATGATAATAAAGAAAAATACACAGCTCCTGCCACAGTAACTGAGTTTAAAGATTTTACTGAAACAATACCAAACACTACGGTTTCAATCAATATGAAAGCAATTCCAGGAGGCACATTTAAAATTGGCAGTCCGGAAAATGAACCAATGCGTAAGCCCGATGAAGGACCACAAAAGGCAGTTAAAATCAGCCCGTTTTTTATTGCCGAAATTGAGGTAAGCTGGGATGTTTATCTTGCATTTTATTCGGCAACAGCAACAGAAGGCCGTTCAACGGACACAGAAGGAACACGCACTACTGATGATGTTGACGCCATTTCGGGACCTACACCGCCTTATGGTCAACCCGACCAGAACTGGGGACTGGGCACGCGACCTGCAATTACAATGAGTTATCATTCGGCTGAAACATTCTGTAAATGGCTGTCGAAGGTTACCGGTAAAACTTACCGCCTGCCCACCGAAGCGGAATGGGAATATGCTGCCCGTGGCGGCACTCAAACACCTTTCTTCTTTGAAGGTGAAATAAAAGATTTTGTTGAAAAAGGATTCTTTGGAAGACTATTTGGAAAAGAAAGCGATAGCATAAATAATTATGTGATTTACGCTAATAATAGCAGAGCAAAAACCCAACCACCAGAAAAGGTAGAGGCAAACCCGTTTGGATTGAAAAATATGCTGGGGAATGTCGCGGAATACACTGCTGACTGGTATTCACCCGATGCCTACGCAAAACTTACAGAAGGTGTAACCGATCCGAAAGGCCCTGCCAGTGGAGAAGAACATGTTGTAAGAGGTGGTTTTTTTAGAAGTGAGATCGCCGATGTTCGATCTGCTGCACGCAGTGCAACACAATCTGAAGCCTGGCTAAAAACCGACCCACAAATGCCAAAAAGCATCTGGTGGCTATCCGACTGTAATTACATAAGTTTTAGGGTAGTTTGTGAATATGACGAATCAAGTATGGTAGAAAATCCCGAAATATTGGATAATAAACAAAATTAACGGGTGTTGACTTAAATTACACCCATAGATTTTAATAAATTAGATTAAAAACCGGAAAAAATTTATAATTTTAGAATCCTAAATTCAACTAAAAACATTTATATTATGAGCAACAATCAGTTTTCAAGAAGAAAATTTTTAGCCAGCGCAGCAGCAGTTGGTGCAGCAGGTACAATGGGTGTTGGAGCTTTAACATCATGTGCAGGTGGAGGTAGTGGTAAATCAGGAGCAACAGGCGCTTACGACTGGGTTCCATCGGAGTACAAATTTCCTCCAATGCTTGCAACCGCACCCGAAGGAAAAGAACTAAAAGCAGGTGTTATCGGTTGTGGTGGTCGTGGATCGGGCGCTGCAATTAACTTTCTCAATGCCGGACCGGGTCTTACAATTACCGCCCTTGGTGATGTTTTTCAGGACAGGATTGACAGTTGCCGTGAAAAAATCCAAAAAGAAAAAGGACAGGAAGTTCCTATCGAAAACTGTTTTGTTGGTTTCGATGCCTTTGAAAAAGTTATCGATTCAGGTGTTGATATTGTTATTTTGGCAACTCCCCCAAAATTCCGTGCCGAACAATTTGAAGCTGCCGTAAAAGCACGCAAACATGTATTTATGGAAAAACCTGTTGCAGTTGATCCTGCCGGTATCCGTCAGGTTCTTGCAGCCGCTAAAATGGCCGAATCAATGGGTTTGAAAGTTGTAACAGGAACACAGAGGAGGCATGAAGCAAGCTATATAAACCTTTATAAAGAGCTGCAGAACAACGGCATAGGAAACATTGTTTCGGCAAATGTTTACTGGAATGGTGGTCAATTGTGGTACCGTGAAAATAATCCAAGCTGGAGCGAAATGGAATGGATGATTCGCGACTGGGTAAACTGGTGCTGGCTTTCGGGCGACCATATTGTTGAACAGCACGTTCATAACCTCGATGTAGCCATGTGGTATTTTGGCCAGCATCCTGTGAAAGCATTAGGATTTGGATCAAGACAACGTAGGGTAACCGGTGACCAGTACGATAATTTTAGTATTGATTATACATTTGGCGACGGACGCCAGATGCACAGCATGTGCCGACAAATTAACGGTTGCACTAATGGTGTTTACGAAGTATTCCACGGTACAAAAGCAATCGCCAAAACTGATGGTAACGGACCGAGGATTGTTGATGTCGAAGGTAATGCACTTTTTACTGCCGAAAAATCTGAAACAAGTCCTTATGTTCAGGAACACATGGATCTTGTTACTTGTATTCGTCAGGACATTCCTTGGAACCAGGCAGAAGAGACTGCTATTTCCAATATGGTAGCCATTATGGGAAGGGTTTCAGCTTACACTGGAAAGGAAGTTACTTATGATGAAATGATGAATTCGGATATGAAATTGGGGCCAGATACCTTTATTATGGGCAACATTGGGTACATGGAAACAGCAAAAGTTCCTGTTCCCGGATCAAACGAAAAAAAGTAATATTTATATACTGGAGTAGCCTTGGTTCAACCGGGTTACTTTTATTTTCCTGAAAAGGAATTAATCAATCAATTCGAAATAAAACCATTCGAATGTCATTTGACAAACGAGTGGTTTTTATTTTATATAATTATCAAAAAAACAGCAATATTTAAACCGTACCCAACTGATTATTGTATAAAAATGTACTTTTGTACCCTTCAAATTGAAACTAAAAAAAGCATTATAAAAACCGGTTGATTATGAAACGGACAAAAATTAAGGATATCCTGCAAAAAGGCAATGCAAATGAAACTGTTGTTGCAAAAGGTTGGGTAAGAACAAAAAGAGGAAGCAAAAACGTGTTTTTTATTGCGCTGAATGATGGCTCAACAATACATAATCTTCAGGTCGTGGTTGATGTTAGTAATTTTGAAGAATCATTGCTCCGCGAAATCAACACAGGAGCAGCGCTATCGGTTACAGGTAAATTAGCCGAATCGGCCGGAAGCGGTCAAAACATAGAACTTGTAGCAGATCAGGTTGAACTGCTTGGTGCCGCTGACCCCGAAAAATATCCTATTCAACCTAAAAAACACTCACTCGAATTTCTGCGTGAAAATGCACATTTACGTTTTCGCACAAATACATTCAGCGCAATATTCAGAATCAGGCATGCAATGGCATTTGCTATTCATAAATATTTCAATGAAAAAGGATTTAACTATCTCCACACCCCAATAATTACTGCAAGCGATGCTGAAGGTGCCGGACAAATGTTCAGGGTTAGCACACTCGACCCTAAAAATCCTCCGTTAACGGAAGATGGCCAAATTGATTACAGTCAGGATTTCTTTGGAAAACCAACCAATTTAACTGTTTCAGGGCAGTTGGAGGGTGAACTTGGCGCAATGGCTTTAGGTGAAATTTATACTTTCGGGCCAACTTTTCGGGCGGAAAATTCAAACACAACCCGCCACCTTGCAGAATTCTGGATGATTGAACCCGAAATGGCTTTTTATGATTTGAAAGATAATATGGATCTGGCAGAAGAATTCTTAAAATCCCTGATTCAATATGCGCTCGACAATTGCATGGATGATTTGCAGTTTTTGGCAACCCGGCTCCAACAAGAAGAAAAAGACAAACCACAGGATCAGCGTTCAATGGATTTGATCGAAAAACTAAAGTTCGTTTTGAATAACGACTTTATCAGGATTACATACACCGAAGCGATTGAAATTCTTATCAATTCATCACCATATAAGAAAAAGAAATTCCAGTTTCCGGTTGAATGGGGTGTTGATTTGCAAAGCGAGCACGAACGTTACCTGGTTGAGAAGCATTTTAAATGCCCAGTTATCCTGACTAATTACCCAAAAGACATCAAAGCGTTTTATATGAAACAAAACGATGATGGTAAAACGGTTGGCGCAATGGACGTTTTATTCCCGCAAATTGGAGAAATAATTGGTGGCTCCCAACGTGAAGAAAACCTCGAAAAACTTGAAACCCGTATGAAAGAGATGAACATACCGGTTGAAGAAATGTGGTGGTACCTTGATACGCGAAGGTTTGGATCTGTAATTCACAGCGGGTTTGGACTTGGTTTCGAGCGGTTTATCCTGTTTGTAACCGGCATGGGCAATATCCGGGATGTAATACCTTTTGCGCGCACCCCAAAAAACGCGGAGTTCTAAGCAAACATAAAATTACTTCACAAAAAAAATAGTAGATTTGCGGGGTAAAACATTGGGATATGAAGCAAAAACTTTTATTACAGCAAAAACTGCTTCAAAAGCTTTCACCTCAGCAAATACAGGTAATAAAGCTTTTGGAAATCCCTACCCTGCAACTCGAACAACGTATCAAAAAAGAACTCGAAGAAAACCCTGTACTTGAACTTGAAGGTGAAGGCCAGGAACCAGAAGAAGAAAATGAAATCCGTGATGATGCCGAACCCAACAATGACGTTGACAACGATGAGTTTACTTTTGACGATTACTATGAAGATGATGACATTCCCACATATAAACTGAATACCAATAACTATTCAAAAGACGATGTTTATGTTGACATTCCTTTTTCAGTAGGTACTTCGTTCCACGAGTTTTTATATGAACAACTCGGCATGGTGAAATTTACTGAAGAACAACAACAACTGGCAGAATACATTATAGGCAACATTGATGATGACGGTTATTTGCGGCGGGATTTGGCTTCAATAAGCGATGATTTGGCCTTTAACATGAACATGGAAGTATCGGAAGATGAGTTACTTCAAATATTAACAGTTATCCAGGAATTTGATCCGCCGGGTGTTGCTGCACGCGATTTGCGCGAATGTCTATTAAATCAGCTTAAAAAAAGAAAAGGAGATGATAAAAAAATCGCATACCAAATAGTATTTGATTTTTTTGATGAATTTACAAAAAAGCACTATTCAAAAATCCAGGCCAGGCTCGAACTTTCTGATGAGGATTTAAAAGATGCAATAGATTACATTTTAAAGTTGAATCCAAAACCCGGCAGTTCATACAGCAATCCATTAAATAAATCGAATCAGCACATTGTTCCCGATTTTATCCTCGAAATTGATGAAGGGGAATTGAACCTTTCGTTAAATCAGCGAAATGTGCCTGATTTAAAAATAAATGAAACTTATCTTGAAATGCTTCGTGCACTGGGTGAAAGCCATAAAGACAAGAACAAAAACAAAAAAGAAGCCCTGCAATTTGTGAAGGAAAAACTTGATTCGGCCAAATGGTTTATTGATGCATTGCAACAAAGACAAACCACCTTGCTCCTTACCATGGCTGAAATCATTAATTTCCAACAGGAATATTTTCAGGATGGCGATGAAACAAAGTTGCACCCAATGATTTTAAAAGATATTGCCGAACGAACAAACCTCGATATTTCTACTATTTCGAGGGTTTCAAACAGCAAATATATTCAAACTCATTTTGGTATTTATCCTTTAAAATATTTCTTTTCAGAAGGGTTGCAGAAAGATGACGGAGAAGAAGTTTCCACCCGGGAAATAAAAAAAATATTGCAGGATTGTATAGATAACGAAAACAAACTCAAACCATTGACTGATGATAAACTTGCTTTGATTTTGAAGAAAAAAACATATAATATCGCCCGCCGTACAGTAGCTAAATATCGTGAACAATTAAGTATTCCTGTTGCAAGGCTCCGAAAAGAATTATAACATGCCTGAAAAAATTGCCAAAATAATTTCCACAATATTTCATCCAATACTTTTACCCACATTGGGTTTTTTATTACTGTTCATTTCGGGGTTTTACAATTCAATGTTAACCACCGAAGCCAAGCGGTTTATATTGTTGGTTATCTTTTTTAGCACAGCAACCCTACCTATGTTATCAATTGCAGTTTTGGCATTTAATCCGAATTTTAATTTTCTAATGCCCAATAGTAGGGACAGGATTGTCCCACTGCTGTTCACCTCAGTTTTCTATTATATTGGATTTATTTTATTGGGCAGGATTCATTTTTTACCCGTTTTCAAACTTTTTATGATTGCCTCAGTACTGCTAATTATTGCACTTCTGTTGGTTTCATTTAAATGGAAAATTAGCATCCACATGGCAGCAATTGGGGCTGTCACTGCAACTTTTTTCGCACTTTCATTCCGTGGAGGAGTAAATCCAACCCTGGCAATTAATATTTTGGTTATAATTTCAGGATTGATTGGAACTGCGCGCTTGTTGCTCAATAAAAATAGTATCAAGCAATTGGGAGCAGGCTATATATTAGGATTCGCAATTTTGTATCCGGTTATTTATTTTCTTTGAGAGAATTGAAAATTGCCTAAAACATTTATGAATTTTCAATTTGCGAAAAGCCTTTTTATCCGGCAGGTAATTTAACTTTACAAAATGCAAATCACCGGGATTATACTGTCAGGCGGACAAAGCACCCGAATGGGAACTGATAAAGCGTTAATTCGAGTCAATGGCAAAACTTTGTTGGAGAATGCAATTGCGATTTGCAAACCTTTTTGTTCCAATATTTTAATCAGTTCGAATCACACAAAACATGGAAAATTCGGTTATAAAATTATACCCGATGAAATTAAAAACTGTGGACCTCTTGGAGGAATTTATTCGTGCCTGAATCAATCTGAAACTGATTGGAATTTCGTTATAAGCGTTGATGCTGCTTTTGTTGAACCTGAGTTTGTTTCATTTATGATTTCTGAAACCGTTGATTTGGATGCTGTTGCCCCAATCCATAATTTTGGAAAAGAACCACTTGTTGCCATGTACCACAAAAATAGTTTGGCAGAAATAAAGAAAATGCTCGATTTGGGCGATTTCAAAATGCACAACCTGCTAAATTCGATAAACACCAAATATGTTGATTCACAAATATGGGTTGAAAGATATCCCAAAATATTTGGCAATTTGAACCACCCTGACGACATTTAAATTGTTAAAAACAAATACATTTACCGAAAATAAAACAGACCTTTAAAATGGCAAAACTTAAAAAATTTGGAACCTTTGGCGGCGTATTTACACCTTCTATCCTGACGATATTGGGTGTTATCATGTACTTGCGTTTTCCAACTATCCTTGGACAGGCAGGGCTGATAAACACGATTGGGATAATTGTAATTGCCCATATTATATCCATAACAACAAGCTTAAGTGTAGCCTCGCTTTCAACCGATAAAACCGTCAAAACCGGTGGCACATATTTCATGATCTCACGGAGTTTGGGATTGCCCATTGGTGGAACGTTGGGAATTGCCCTGTTTTTGGGTTTATCATTCGCCACAAGCCTTTACCTTATTGGTTTTGCCGAAAGCTTCTTAGTTTACTGGAATTTAGACTCTTCCATAAATTCGGTGCGGATAACTGGCACAATTATATTAATAATTGTAACCACGATTACTTTTATCAGTGCATCGCTTGCCATAAAATCGCAGTACTTTATTATGGCGGCAATCGCACTTTCGTTGTTGTCGATTTTCTTTGGCCACCATGAGTTTGCCCCAACAGAAATACAGTTGAAACCCATGGCTGATGCTGCCCCATTTATGCTATTGTTTGGGATTTTCTTTCCGGCAGTTACTGGGTTCGAAGCTGGAGTGGCCATGTCGGGAGATTTGAAAGATGCAAAAAAATCGTTACCTGTTGGCGCAATGGCCGCTGTGGGGGTCGGTTTTGTGGTCTATCTTTTTTTAGCGTTTTTCTACACCTATACCGTTGATGCCGAAGCACTTCGCAACGACCCCCAAATCTTATTTAAAATTTCACTTGTCCCGGTACTTGTAATAATCGGGATTTGGGGCGCAACTTTGTCATCGGCACTTGGAAGTATTTTAGGCGCACCGCGCATACTTCAAGCTATTGCAATGGATAAAATTGCCCCAAAAATATTCGCTAAAGGAACCGGAAAAACACAAGAGCCCCGAAATGCCCTTTTGCTGGCATTTGTTATTGCCGAAGCAGGGATCTTGATTGGCGAGTTGGATTTAATTGCCCGGATTGTGTCTATGTTTTTTATTACCACCTACGCATTCCTGAACCTTGCCTGCGCCATCGAAAGTTGGTCGAGTTCCGATTTTCGACCCGCATTTAAAACACCACGGTTTGTAAGTATCCTCGGTGCAGCTTCAGCATTTATCGTAATGATTTTGCTTGATTTTATTGCACTTGCAGGAGCGGTTGTTGTGTTGGGCTTGCTCCTTTTCTTTCTTAGCAGAAAAGAACTGGTGCTTGAAACCGGAGATGCCTGGAGCAGTTTTTGGACCAACTTAGCCAAACGTTCGTTGCTAAAGCTTACAAACGAAAAAACAGATAACCGAAACTGGCGGCCAAATATCATCCTTTTCAGGGGCGGAAAACAGGAACGGTTACATTTGGTTGAAATGGGGCTTGCCATGAGTGGCAAATTGGGTTCATTAACCGATTTTGAACTGATAATTGACGGTAGCCCAAAATCTGTCCAATCCATAAATCATAATAAAACTAAAAAGAAAGATCATTTTTTTAGCCGTCGAATCGTTAGCGATTCGTTAGAAAATGGTATAAAATCGGTCACAAACATTTACGGGTTTAGCGGTTTTGAGCCAAACACCGTAATGATGGGCTGGAGCCATGATCCAAAAAACGCAGATTATTTAGCAAATATCCTCGCTGACTTAAAAAAGAAAAACATGAATGCAGTTTTTCTGGATTATGATCAAAATGAAGGGTTTGGAAAAAAAGAAAACATTGATATTTGGTGGAACGGCAAAGGTCGTCATTTAAGTTTTGCATTAAACTTAATGCGGTTTATCCTCGCCGATCCTGATTGGCGGGATGCCAATTTGCGTATCTTAATAATTAATGCCGACAATAAAATTACCGACAAATTATACCGAAATACAACTACCCTGTTAGAAGAAAAAAGAATAAATGCGGAGGTGAAAATAATCAGCGACGATTTTGGAACACGCAATAAAGAGATGATCATCAACAGCGAATCGGCCGAAGCAGATCTCGTTATTCTGGGTATATCGCCAAATGCAAGTTCTTACACTTCAAACTACATTGAATCAATTGGCCAGATATTTAAGCTGCCCGCAAGCATATTGATTTTAAGCCCTTCTGATGAGTTTGAAGAAATTAATATTATTGGTTCAGTGAGCAAATCCGCCACCATTGAAACAAGCAATAAATTAGTCGAACTTACCCGGATCCCTTCTATCGAAAACAAATTAGTCAAAATAAGGATTGAAAAATTAGACAATGAATTACTTTCACTCGCAAACAGTGTTATCGAAGGAACAATTGTAGAAGCAGTAAATCAGCAGATTGGCATTCTTAAAAACATAAAGGAGTTTTTTGAATTCAATATTAAAAATACCGAAATTGCTTTGAAAAACCAGAAAGGGACACAATTATCAAAATCGGTTACCAAAAACCACCAAACCTTTTTGGCATTTGCAACCCAATTTTTCACTAAACAAGCAAATCAAACTTTATCCGAAATAAAAGGTCATTTAAGCGGAGGGATTGCCGCTTTCAAAACAAAATCCGGGAATTTCATTTTCGAATCGCCAGAATCAATTATTGTGACCGTGAACAAAGAGGATTCGAAAAAGGAGAAGGACATTTCAATCCCGTTCAGAAAAGTAGTGGCAGATTCAGTTCATGGAATAATGTTTTCCGGCTTATTTGAACATTTACAGGCGTTTGATCAAAACACTATCCGATTTTATGGCGAACTCAAAAATATTATTCTGAAAACCAATGACATATACGAAAGAAGAAAGCTAAATCACACGGATTTCAGTGCCGACCTGCAAGAGGGTAAACTACAAATATGGAATGATTTTGAAACGTTGGAAGAAATGCTGCTCAATGAGATTGAAAAAAGTAAGTCAGAGATAATCAATGCATTAAGAAACCGGGTAATCGAAATAAGTGCCGATCTTTCAACTGCTGATCCCCGCAAACTAATCAACAATAAGCTAAATACAAAAATCATAAATGCACTTGAAAATCTGGAAGGGTTTTCAGATGATTGGGAAATAAACGCCCGAATCCTGAACAATGCAGTATTGCTGGACTGCCGGATTTTATCGGAACAAAAAATTATCTATGAAATAATTCAGAATTACACAGACAAGGTAATTTCAAATGTGTCAGATAATGTAATTTCTCCGATTGATACAATATTGAACAATATTGAAATCAGTAAAAATTCGGACAGTGCAGAAATCAAAAATGTCATTTTCGCTGATAATTCGGCGGTGCGGCAAATGTTTCAGGATATCTTCCTGAAAATTTCGGAAATGCTTGAACGGTTACCGGCTGAAATTGAAATTGCTGATTTTACCTACTCCAACGATGAAGCTAAAAATATTTCCGGGATTTCAACTGCGGTTATGGTTGAACCAAAAAAAATTGCCCGTTTTTATTTCGATACACGGTTTTATGATCCGTTTTACAGAGAATTGGAACAGATGGACAAGCTTGTTCAGCAGTCAATTATCGAAAGTAGGGAAGCATACAGTTTACTGAAATTCAGAACAGAAAATGAACAGCTCGAAATCAAAAACAATTCGACTTCTGACAAAGATTTTATTGATTTTCTCAATTCACTCCAAAAACAAGTTTTAATTGAAAAAAACAAATTGATCGAAGCCGAAAACCACTTGAAATTTAAGGCGGAAGAAACATTGAAAAATGCCATTTCACCTTTGTATTCGCATGCAATTATCGAATCGCAGCACAAAATATCAACACTTTTGCGCGAACGGACAGGGAAAAAATTCGGCTTGGTTTTTACCCGGAACCGGGAACTGATAAAAGGGCGAATGAACTCGATGATAGTTAATTTGCTTTACAGTTCAAGTGGTGGAATGATTCAGGCAAAAAAGTACCTGAACAAAAATAAGGATACAAAAATTGGTATCCGCCAAATTCTTGATCTTGCAGAAAAAGAGATGCCAGAACAAAAAGTCTTTTCACAAATACCCGTTTTTTATCGCACCTTGTTCAACAGCAAATCACTAATAAACGATGATTTTTGGGTGCCAATGGAAAACGAAACAACCATTATTAAAAGTGCTCTGAAAAGGCACAAGAACGGACTTGGCGGTGCTGTTCTGATTACCGGAGTACATGGTTCGGGCAAAACAGCTTTGTCACGATATTGTGCTACCCATTTCTTTAAAAAAGATCGCGTTTTTACCATTTCTGCTCCAATCGGTGGTACTGTAGATATTGATGACTGGTTAACCGAAATCCGAAGTGTGATTGGCAATGGTGCAGATTCCAATGAAATTTTCAGAAATATGCCCCATGATAGTGTGGTTGTAATTAACGACCTTGAATTGTGGTGGGAAAGGACAAATAATGGCTACAGCGTATTGAAGGAAATCATGGAATTAATCCGTGTATTTGGCAGAAAAGTATTTTTCCTCATCAATACCAATACCTTTTCGCAAAATCAAATCAACAAGGCTTTTCCTATGGAAGATAATTTCCTTTCGGTGGTGGTGTGTAACCCTTTCGACGCAAAACGATTGCAACAGTTGGTTCAGCGCAGGCATAAAACCAGTGGGTTAACGTATTTTTATCGGAATGAATCTGAAGAATCGGTGTCACAGATAAAAACAGCTTCGTTGTTTAATAATTATTTTTTGTATTCGCAGGGAATTCCAGGTGTTACAATGAATATATGGTTAGGAAATATTACAAAAGTTGTCAAACAGGAAATTTTCATTACGAATCCGAAATACCCAAATCATGATGTTTTGAATCATATAAATCCTGACTGGCTGATTGTGGTTGCACTGTTCATTCAGCATAAAAATATGTCGGCAACCAAATTGTCCAGGGTTATGGCAATCGCCTTTGAGGAGGCTGAAAACACAATTTATAATCTCTCAAATGCCCGGATACTTGAGTTTAGAGAAAAGGATGTTTATACGCTGAACAGATATCTGGAGCCGTTTTTGGTGAAAGTAGTTGTTGATATGGGAATCATTTAATTTACTCATTATGTACTTCGAAATAGTATTGGTTGGTATAGGAGTTTTATTGTTTTTCAGAATCTTGTCGTACCTGAAAAAAATATTGCCTTTTTCGAAAAATGTGAAACACTTTACAGGATTTATCCTTCCGGTAGTGGAGTTAATTTCGTGGCTCGGATTTGTACTTTGGTGCTTGCATTTGATTTATGAGGCAGAAGCATATTCTACGTTGATAGTTTTTGGGATTATAATTGTGTTATTTTTTGCCCCTGCATGGTTTTTTGTACGCGATTTCTTACACGGATTGCAACTCAAAGTTCAACGAAAAATCGAAATCGACAGTAAAATCGAAATCGGGGATTTGAAAGGTGTTGTTTTAAAAGCAGACTATTTTACCTTCGATATTAAAACTGAAGATGGAAATATCCATACCGTACCGTACAATAAAATACGCTCTGAAATAATTTCAAAAAATGCTTCAAATATTCATCTCCAAAAGCATTCAATATCATTCAAAATCCAATCGAATCAGGATATGGGCCTAATAATCCAAAATTTAAAATTAACTCTGATTAATGCTCCATGGGTACCTGCTTCAAATGAGCCAACAATTAATTTAGTTGCTGCTGAAACCGGTAATTATCTTGTTGAAATCATTGTTTATATATTGAAAAAAGAACATGGTGAAATGATTAAGAAATATGTTAGGCAGAATTTTATTGCTTAACTGGACTCAATAGTGTAACTTATTTCGAAAAGTTCTAATCACCACTCTGGAAGGACACATTTACTGCTTCTTTTTTTCAGGAGCTCTTCAAAATTATTCAGGCTTTCTTTCATCACTTTTGAATCATCAGTATGACAGGTTAAACAGGAACCGACCGTAAGTATTTTCTGTTGCCGCTGAATGTCGAACGGGATAACATTTTTACGTGTAGAAACCACCCCTGTCCGGTTTTTTAGAAATCCTGTCCAGGCATCACCCGGCAAATTGTCGTGCTTATCATTTTCGTACACAGCTTCAAATATCCATTTCCATTTATCTCCGACTTTTTTATAGTTGAGATCACCTTCTCCAAATCCAAGAGCAACCGGGTTATTGTGACAACTTTTGCAACTCCTGCCTTTAGCAGCAGTCGTGTGCGGAGCAACCGGGGCAAACAAACGATGGAATATTAACGAATCATTTTCATTCTTTATATAAGATTTTTTGTCGATTGTAATCACCATTCCAGGATTTACTGGTATAACTTCCTCTCCGTTTTCTGTAATTCTAATTCCGAGTGCCGGCTGTTTAGCCACATAACTTCCAATATACTCTACCCAACTACCTATTATATTCTTATTCTCAAGCATATCATACCCGGGTTCAGCAGGATCGTAAGTATTATGGCACCCAATACAACTGGGTGACCACGAACTGTGACATGCCGAGCAGGAAACGTTTTTATGTGCCTGATTCCGTATACAAACTTCAGCCGGTGGTTTCATTCCCATTTTTTTCTTGCCGTTTTTAGTAATCAGGTACACAGAGTCGCTTTCAACTGAAGTATTAACCAGGGCATGGTTGTGTTTTCCGGTTACAAGGAATTTTCTGTTTCCAATCTCTCCAAACCGCAGCGCAGCGATGATAGCTGATTCATTGTCAATCTTTTCTGAAGTTGTTATTTTAGGTTCACCATAAAAATGACAATCGATACACTGAACATCCTGCTGGTCTTCCTCATGAGCATAATGTTTCCCATCACCCATCAACTCGTATGAATGATGGCAGTCGATACATTCCATTCCCAACTGGTGGTGAACATCTTCCTGCTTTTTAACAAAAACCCGGGCATTTTCTATCAAACGATAATTGCTGCTGTCGGGCATTTCGCTGGCCTCTAAAATGGTTTCGTGCCAACCCTCGTAGTTTGTTGAAATTCGCCCTGATCGGCTGTGGCATCCAAAGCAATGATTATTTGTTACCTGCAAACTTATTGAAGGATGCGATTTTAATACTCGTGTGTGACTGTCAGCCATTTCTTTTTCAGCTTCTGCATTGTAATTCAGATGGCAGGCCAGACATCCACCTCCCCGGCTTGTTTCCTTTACCGGGCCATATTCTGTTTTTTGATTTCCCAAATGACAGCCAACACAGAGATTCTTCAGGTGTTTGTCGGCCGCTGAATTTCCCAGTTGATGAACATCGGTAAGGATATCGGGGTTGTTTTGCTCTCCGAAAACGAATCTGTCAACACTGATCATTCCACTCAGGGTTGACATCAATCCCGTTGGAACCCGCTCCACAATATCAGGGTGACACTGTGTGGTTCCGCAAGATTGTTTAGACGTTTTAAGATTTCCAGGAATCAGAATCATATTACGATGGGATTGCCGCTTTGCAGTTGCAAATGGATTTCCCCCGTGACAAGAAAAACAGCCAATTGTTTCCGGTTTATGCGAATCTGTAAAACCATGTGTTTCTGTATGACATGCAAGGCAACTTTCCTTCCTACCTTGAATAAGTGGCGATTTCACAGCATCTTCCAACTGATATTCCGGAGAAAAATCAATTCTTGAGGTTTTAAAATTGTGAAGTACACTGTAAGAATATTCCTCCGCAGCAGGAGAAACCCATTTCCAACTTTCACCGCGAAAGAAAAGCCCGATTACGGTTAACAACATATAAATTCCAGCAAAAACCAGCAACGTTCTTTTGCTTATCAGAACAACTTTGCCTTTTCCCGAATTAACCAGATAAATCAGCACAATTAATACTATAAAAAGCAGCAACGACCATTCCGGTCGGCTTAGCCAGTGAAGTATTTCCTGAAATCCGACAAAATACCAGGGTCCTTTAACCGAGGGATTGAAATTATCATGAAGCGGGGCAGTTAAAAAATAGCTTAGCGCACCAACAGCCAAAATTGATATAACAAAATCTCCAATTTTGGGCCAGAATTTCCGGCTGTGTTCAACCATAATTATGGCAATAAAAATGGTGAGTGTGGCGATATGATGAACATAAATCAATTGAAAGTTGTCACCACTTCCTAAAAGTGAGAAAGCCAGTGACTTTCCAATAATTGGGATTCGTTGTGCCAGTGTTTCCAAAATTTGCCGGGCTTGCTGACTGTCCGAATCTCCTTTTAATAAAAACCCGGTTAACATGGCAAGAAAAATAATCAGAACGCCAAGACTAAGGCGAAATGCCATCCCCTTTTTAAATCCTATTCTTTCTCTATAATGAAAATGATCGTAGAGATGAATCAAACTCAAAACAAGGAAAAATTGTGAACTCCAAAAATGTGAATTCCTTATAAATGACGCCCATGGATTTGCTATTATTATATTGCTGACACTTGAATAGGGTGTATTTACATCGAAGGGAACGGCAAGAAGAACACCTGATAACAACACAAGCGAAAACATGGAAAGTGCCATGGTGCCAAAAGTCGTTTTATTTTTTTTCCTGCTCATTTCAAACTTGAATTTCGATGAGTGTTCCATCTGTACTTATTTTTGAGGGGAGTATTTTCAGGTTTTTGTATGCAGGTCCTTTTAAAACATTGCCTTCCAAATCGTATTCCGATCCGTGACAAGGACACGCAAGCCGACCGTTTTCAATTTTATTTATTTTGCACCCCAAATGTGTACAATGCGAAGATAAAACTGTAGTCTTGTCATTCTGATTAACAACAATGTAATTTTCAAAGAAGCTTACCAGTTTGTTTTTATTATATGGCAGTATTCTGTCTTTCTGTTGAATTAAATCAATTTGATTCATGGTGAGTTTATTCCAGATAAATACAAAAAAAGAAGCGATGCCTAAAGTAATCACTTTCAAAAATGTTCGCCTGTTCTTTTTTTTCATCAGAAAATCCATTTCGGGCAAAAGTAATAAAATGATTAAACCAACAGAAAGTTGAATTTAGCTTTCGATTTTCAATAATAAACAGATACATACCTGCTTTTAAGAAAGCAATTTGCAATATTATCAACTTAAAAAGTTATTGCTAAAAGAAAGTAACCCAGGAATTAAAGAACAAATGCTTCTATTTATTTATATTTATTCCATTTAGCAAGGAATTTAAAATAGCAAAAATACTATGTTAGAAATTATGCTATTTTGTTGTTTCATTGACTGTTTTGGTAAAATGCTTTTGAACAAATGTCATTAACCATTTTAATCGTAACGTCCTTATTTTTAATGCTTTCAAATTGGGAAGCAATGGCTGATATTCTTCAAATCCTTTTTATATTTGCCAACAATCTATAAATGTAACTATTTAGATATTCTAAACTGTAAAAGTTTTAATATTTTGAAAATTAAATGTTTAATACAAGACTGGAAATGACTATTAAAATTTTACAGATTGAAAAAAATAAACAGTCATAAATGAAAACAAGACGGGATTTTATTAAAATTTCAGCTGTCGGTGCAGGAGCAACTGCCATTGGGTTAAGTGCATTTGGATCCAAACGATTCAAATTTTTTGAGCCCAAAATAGAAGGACCGGTCAGCGACGAAGATCTTACTCCCTACCCGACCTATTGCGAAGTATGTTTTTGGAAATGTGCCGGATGGACTTATGTAGATAAAAACGGGCGCATCCGCAAAATTATCGGAAACAAAAATGATCCGCACAGTAACGGGAGGTTTTGTCCACGTGGTACAGGGGGTGTAGGTATGTATTATGATGAGGATAGGTTGAAAACTCCTCTGATTCGGGAAAAAAATGCCGATGGAACTCAGCGTTTCCGGGAAGCGACCTGGGAAGAAGCACTGGATTTGGTTGCCAGTAAAATGAAGGAAGTAAAGGAAAAGCACGGACCGGAAGCTTTCGGATTATTTAACCATGGGACCCCTGGATCACATCTGGAACATCTTTTACGTGCTTATGGGTCGGAATCAAATGCCGAGCCGGCTTTTGCAAATTGCCGCGGACCTCGTTCAGCTGCTTATTATTCCACTTTTGGAGCCTACATCGGTTCACCCGAAAATACCGATATCAGGGATACCGAATGTTTGGTACTGATTGGTTCGCACATCGGTGAAAACATGCATAATTCGCAGGTTCAGGAAATGTCGGCTGCAATCGATCATGGTGCAACTATTATAACAGTTGACCCACGGTTTTCAACTGCCGCAAGCCATTCAACACATTGGTTGCCCATAAAACCTGCCACCGATATTGCGTTGATAATGTCCTGGATTCATGTGCTGATATATGAAGAACTATACAACAAAGATTTTGTGGAAAAATATACTTTCGGTTTCGAACAACTGAAAGAGCATGTTAAAAACATGACCCCGGAGTGGGCTTACGGAATT
>JBBQPP010000008.1:0-23068 GCA_038217255.1 Bacteroidales bacterium
CGCCTGCATTGCACCGGGCAACCAAAAATGAAACGGAAATTGAGCTGATTTTGTAAAAACCCCCACAAAAATCAACAACAAACCAGGCAAATATAACTGGTTTTGTTTTATGGTTTCTGAATTGGTCACCCAATCGGCAACCGAATAACTATCAACAATGCCGCCCAAAAGAACAATTCCTGACAATAGCACCAACCCTCCAAACCCGGTTACCACCAATGACTGGAAAGCGGCATTTCGCGAGGCAATTTTTTCGTGAAAAAAACTAATCAAGAGAAACGACAAAAAGCTTGTGAGTTCCCAAAAAACAAAGAGCTGGATTAAATTGCCCGAAAGCACCAAGCCCAACATGGCGCCACTAAAAAGGAAGAGGTAAAAATAAAAAATGGAAGTCCGCTCGTAGCTTTTCATATAGGCGTGGGCATATAAAAAAACCAAGGCCCCGATTCCGGTTATGAGCAAGGCAAATGCCAGGCTCAAACCATTCAACACAAGTTCGAAAGCCAGCCCAAGTTGAGGCACCCATTGCAGCAATTCAACGATTGTGTTGCCATTGGCAACCGACCCTATTTTTGAAAAGAAATAGGCAAAAAACCCAAACTGCACGGCAGCCAGCAAAAGGGCAACATTCTTTTTCAACCAAGCGGGCAAAAGGAATATTGCAAAAGAAACCACTAAAAAAATAAGCAAAATGTATTGCATCCAGTGACGTTAAATTCCTTTTATTTTAAATATCTGTAATGTTTCCTTATCTCCAACTCAATTTTCTTGTCCCAAATCCGCGTCAATAAATCTTTCGCCATTTTATCGTAATAGGCAGTTTTTGTGCTGTCGCCCATGGTTTTGTAAAGTTCGGCGAGTTTATACATCGACGGAATGTGCATGTCGTTAATTTGCAGGCAAATAAGATATTGATCAATTGCATCTTTGTTCAACCCGCTTTTAAACAGGTCATTCCCATAATTATAATGCTCTTCAATATCTTTAATTTCATTGTCGAACTTCAACTTGAAGATATCCTGCATTTTGGTTGTAATAAACGAACAAGGTACTTCGCGGGTTACTTTCTCCGTCACGCTGCCCATCATAATCCGGCTGAACCCGGTGCGCCCGTTTGTTCCAATTACCAGCAAATTACAGCCATGTTCTTCAATGGCATTGAGTATTTTTTGATGCGCATTTCCTGTCTGGATTTCCTTTTTGTAATCAATCCCCCTAAAATCGAACCCCTTTAAAAATTCGTCCATTTCTTGCTCAAACTGTTTCCGCAAATGCGCATTTTCCTTTTTCAAGTCAACCGAAAGCCGGGGCGAAACGATATTTATGGGTTCAAAAACTCCCAAAACCCTCAGGTTGGCCTTAAAATTCTTCGACAACAAAATGGCATTTTTCAAAGCCCGGTGCGAAGGATCAGAAAAATCGACAGGGCAAAGTATGTTTGATATTTTTGTTTCCTGATTTGCTTTGGCCACCCACACCGGGATATCGGAAAGTCGGATCAATTTTTCGGCAGTGATACCTAATCTATACTGTTCCTTTTCGTCCTTTTCCCCCGGACTCACAAGAATCAGGTTAAACTTACCTTCATTGGCTTTGTGAAGTATTTTCTCCACCGGTTCACCAATTTCGATAAGCGGTTTTAATGTTACAATCCCCTCTTTCTCAAAAACTTCTTTTGCTTTATTTAACGAATCGTTTATGGAGTTTAGCACAAGCGTTTTGATATCGTCGTTTAAGACGGTATCCGGCAGCACATACATCATCACAATTTCCGAATGATATTCCTTTGCAATCTCAATTGCAGCGTTTACCTGATTGTCAAAGCTTTTGCTGACATCAACCGGCACCAATATTTTCTCAAGTAGTTTCATAAAGTATCATTTTAAATTGTAAGTATTTTGATGATTTGCCATTTTCCTGTCGTTTAATCATCTCCTTCAATCTGTTAAACAGAATAGTAATAATTATGTTTTAAACTTTTAATGAAGAACATTAATATTTGGATATTGATTTTTATAATTTTCCCAATTAATATGATAAACTAATCATACTTTGTGATAGTTAAAACCCATATATTTCTTCTATTTTTTAACCGAAAAAATATCCTGAGCCTTTTTTATTGCTGAAGCCGGACCAACAAAAATAACACGATCGTTTGATTCAATTCGAGTTTCACCACGGGGAACAACAAAATCCTTGCCCCTGATAACCGCAGCAACAACACATTCTTTGGGAATATCTATTTCCCTGATAACTTTCCCGGCCACAACAGCTTTATCAGAAACAGATACACCTAAAAGACTGGCAACACCTTTCCCAATTTCGAATAATTGTGCTACTCCCGGACGATCAAGATAATTTTCAACCATAGCTGCAGTTGACCAGGGAGAACTTATAGTAACAATGCCTTTTTCTTCGAGCAGCGACATATAATCGGGGTCTTGTACAATGGCTATTACCTGAGGAATACCAATCCGCTTTGCCTGCAAGGAAACAATTACATTCCTGCCATCGTCGCTTGAAGCAGCAATTGCTACATCGGTATTTTTTATTCCTGCTTGTTCAATAATATTCGTTTTACTGCCATCTCCTTGAATTATAGGCATGTGATATCTCGCTTCCAACTCATCACAAATAGTTTCATCTTCTTCAATAAAAGTTATTTGATGTTCTGATGACCTGAACATCAAGCTAATTTCATCTTTGGCTAAGAGGCGGTCGGCTATATTCCGGCCTAATCTTCCTCCATCAATAATTAATATTTTCATTTTATTTTTCTTTAGGATTTGAAACCATAACAAAATTCCAGAAAAAGTTTTTGAGAGATACTTGAATTCGGCACGGTTAACTGGTCTAAACAAATAAATTACTCCGCCAACCAAGGTTAATAAACCGCCGAGTAAAAAGCTTCTGGTTTCCAGGGCAGGAACAAAAAGCCAGCATGATAGAATTCCAACAATCGGTATATATGGATAAAGGATTACTTTAAAAGGACGACGTAAATTGGGCATTTTTTTATGAAGTGCGATAACCGCAAAATTTACAAAGCCCAGCCCCATCAAATATCCAAAATCACTCATCGATGCTGCAAACTTAACAATACCCGTTGAACCAAAAATCACTACAATAACGGCACAAACAAAAAGAGCGATATAAGGAGTCCGGAATTTGGGGTGGAGTTTTGCAAATGTTAGTGGAAAATGCCCGTCGCGACCTAATGCGAAAAGTACTCTGGCGCTTGCACCCAAAGTTACACTGAAAGCCGAAAGACTGGCCATGATCGTGGCTAAAACAGCAACCCATCTTCCCCAGGGACCTAAAATGCTTTCAGCTGTAAATATAAAAGGGACGTCGTTTTGAGCCAGATCTTTATAATTAACGGCTCCCATCATTATAAAAACAACAAAAACATAAATTGCGATTCCAGCAAACAGCGTAATTAAAATTGCCCTTGGAATGGTTTTTCCCGGATTTTTAATTTCTTCGGATGCTACTGTAATTAGCTCGAAACCTACATAGGAAATATAAATTAATGCCATGGATGGAAAAAATGGCGCCAATCCCATTGGAGCCAGAGGCTGAAGATTGGGCGCTTTTACCGATGAAATTCCAAGCACAGCCACCCCAAGTAAAATTGTCAGTTCAACCAGGTTCATTATTGTAATTAATTTCAGTGCTTCCGACATCCCCCTGAAATTAATAGCAGTAAAAACTATAGTAGTCATCCCTATAAGTAGAGGAATATTTGCCCCGGGCCAGAAATAGCCTCGAATGGTTACAGCAAAAATAATGGCGTACATGGCACAACCCAATGTATTCCCAATCCAGAAAAACCAGCCTGTAAAAAATGCAACAGGTCGGCTTAACGTCATGCTGGTAAAAGAATAACCACCTCCCGCAATTGGCAGTGCTGCTCCCAGTTCGCTATAATTAAGTGCTGTAAATAAAGTAACCACGCCCATTACCAAATAAACAACTATTCCTAACGGGCCTATCATTTTTGCAAGCTCACCGGGTAATGCAAAAATACCCGGCCCCATCATTGCACCGATACCAATCATCGATGCCATAAATAAACCTATGTTACGTTTAAAAGTTAATTGGTTTTCCATTGGGCCGGAGCGTTCAAAAATTTATTAAAGATCATTTGATTACTAAAATTTCTCCATTAAGTTAATAATTAGAAAGCAAATTTCCATTAAAATGAAAGGGGAAAATTCATATAATTTATTTTATAAAAAATAACCTCAAAATAACCAGTTTCATTAGGGTTCATGAAGCTCCATTAATTCATTAGTACAAACCAGGACTATACCAAATAGAAAAACTCCTATTGACTTAAGTGGATTAGGCGCTGAGATTCGCACCAAATCTGTATTATTTTCAAGAACAAAAAGATAACTGGTTACAAAAAGAAGCAGTATCATGCTTGCAGATATTGCAAAAAAGAAGAGTGGTATAGAAATGGAGAAGGCTCTGTGAAATTCATACCACTGTCTAAATATTTACTAAGATCAGAGAATAGATTATGAGGGAAGTATTGTAAGAATCGTTTTTGTACTGTATGTAACATTACCTTGAGTTTGGATTATCCATACCACCACCGATTAACACAGGAATTTTCCCGGGCTTGTAAAATACGTTTCCGTAAACTTCCATTCCGCAGGCCCCATCGTCGTGATAGATGGCTGAGGTTGCGTGTATCGATCAAATGATGGAAAAAATTATAATGAACCACATGCCCCCTTTCTGAAGGATCGCGGCCATAATACAAGGCTCCCTGATCATGTACTTCCTGACAAACATGATGTATTTCGTTGTATTCAAAAAGGTGGTCGTTTCCTCGCATCAGGATGGCCATACCAGGTGCATTGTATATTTCACAATGTGAAATTCGATTGCCGACGCCGCTAATATCAATACCAGCACGGTACGACTTTTCGATGCGGTTGAAATCATGAATGGTGCAATTTTCAACATAGTTTTCACCATGTTCCAGGGTAACGCGATCGCCACCGCTCAAATGAATTCCACCTGCTCCTGTATTAAAAATCGCACAATTTACTACTCCGTTATTCGTACCTGCATTGCGATTGAATAAAATATCCTTATAAATATGTTGTAAATAACTATCAATCATTTCAGAACCAGGTTCGCCAATACCTTCGTGCGCCAGATTTTCGAAAGGTTTAATGCCTTGTCCCATACAAACAGCTACTATTCCGAGGTTTTTAAAAGTACAGGAATTAATAATATTGTTATTTGTTCCCTTCATGTAAATACCCATTCCGCGCGAGAACTCGAAAGAGATTCCGTTAAATTGGACATTTGAAGCTGAAAGCAAACTTACCAATGGTTTTTCTAAAACTGAAATTTCTATTTCTGATATTTGTTCTTTTGGGTAGAAGTATAATTTCCCATTTTTACGGTCAATGTAAAATTCACCGGGCTGGTCAATCTCTCCAAGTATATTGTAGATATTATAGTGGTTAAATGCCGCTCCCGTTCCAAATCCATAAAGTGAAGGTTGTTTGGTTCTGAAAAATTTATTAATTGTATCAATTTCTGCCAATTCAACAGCATCCTCAGCCCATCCAAATTTGAAATAGCCCTAAATCCAAATATCATCTTGATCTTTCCAGGTGAGTGGGCGCTCTGATTCAAAAGTAAATGCACCACCCCGATTGCTAAAATCGCCATCATGTGGAACAGAGCCACTATCAATAATTTCTCCTGTTTTAACCTTAGAATCGTTGGGCCAGCGTGCAATTGAACAGGGCTCGCCATTTACAAACAACTCAGCCCACGCCAGGCCAAATGGCCTGGAAAAACCTACCGGACGCATTTCTCCTAAATCATTCAAGCCAATGGTATTTAAATCTAATTCCAGAATTTTGTCTCTTAATGAACTGTTTAACCGGTTAAGAATTTCAGGATCGTTAATTTTTTGAATGCTTTCTTCCGAAATTTTCAATCCACCATGAATTACAACTTTTTCATTTTTGTATGCTGAAAAAATAATTGGAGCATATACCTTAAACTCAACATCCCAGTTTTTAGGCCATGCGGGGAAAAGGTAAATTTCATCTCCCTCGTATTGTACCAACATACGTTGTAAGGCTATCATGGCTATACAGCAAAAAACCACAACTCCACCAGCTATAGTAGTTTGTTTTATAAATTGCCTGCATGTTTATAAAACATTATCAATATACAGGCTCTTATTTTTCTTCGTTTGAAAATTTTACTTATTCCGGGAAAAATTGTTAAGCACCAAGTTCCCACCGTCTGAAATAGAGGCCCTGCCTAACAATGGGCAATGTTTTGTACTCAATTTCTTTCATTTCTGCTTCACTTAATGGAGAAAACTCAGATGCAATCATTACATCCTCTTCAATTTGGGCAACGTTATCGATACCAATTATTGTTGTACTAACCGGCAAACTCATGTTGTATGACAATGCTTCCCTGATAGTAATTGTTCCTGGTTTTGTTGTTGCCATCCGTTCAGGTTGGTCAGTTATGGGCGGTGGTGTCCAGGTTGATAGCATGCGCCCTCGTGTAGCGACTTTCATTCCTATAATTGCAATTCCTTGCTTTTGGGCTTCCGGTAACAGGTAGTTTTTGAAACTAAGATAATGCACATCGGCGGCATTTACTGCCAATAATATCTGGTCAAAAGGGTAACGTTTAATAGCTGTCAACAAAACCAGGGGTTCAAAATGTCCGGTAATTCCGATGTGCCTGACCATACCTTCAGCTTTTGCTTTCTCCATGGCTTTAATTGCACCATCTTTTGCGAAAATATTTTCCACATGCTCATTAGTCTGAACATTATGCAACTGCCATGTGTCAAGATGATCTGTCTGTAAGCTTTTTAAACTTTCTTCCAGCAAACGCATTGAACCGTCGTAAGTTCGGTCATGAGTTTTTGAGGAAAGCCAGACTTCAGACCGTCGGGTTTTCATTACTCTTCCAATGTTTATCTGGCTTTGCCCTCCACCATAAGAGGCGGCTGTATCGATATAATTCACTCCCAGGTCGATAGCCCTGTTGATAATTTTTTCAGATTCTTCTTCAGTGCCCTTCATCTCGAGAGTAGCTTGACCACCCAAACTTAGTATGCCAATTTTAAAGCCGGTTTTACCAAATGACCTTGTGGGCATAGCGCTATAAGTTCTCAAATTGAATGGATTTTCATCCTTCTTTTTTACAGACACTGCAATTACAGTTTCCGAACTGCTGGCAAAAGATTTTCCTACAGTTACCGTGGCAGCAGCAGCAAGCCCAGCACTTAAAAAATTCCTTCGATTGATGTTTTTCTTTTTCATAACCCTTTATTTATATGTTCTATATTAAAATAATTTAAATCAAAGTTCCACATTAAAAAAGCCAGATCATTTTTCTATTCTCTAAAGTTCAACTCTTTTCTTCTAACTAAAGAACCTTAAGCTGTATTCAACTTCCATTTTTTTGCAATTCCAGGATCGTTAGCCACATCATCAGTAAAATATTCATGAAAATCAACAATTCCTGAACGCCCCATTTTACAGGTTGTACATTTTGTATAGTATAAATTAAGTCATATTTTTCCCAATTGCCAAGTGCTTTTTCTAAATGGAGAATTGCCGAATCATGCTCCGCTTTAATTACAGTGTTATCTTACAAAGCAAAATAATTAGCGCCTCGTATTTTTTCAGCACAATAATTACCTAAATGAGAAAAAGCCTCAAAACCACCAAGTGCTAAACGTAATTTTTTACTATCGGAAGGTATTTTTCTTAACTCGCTAACCTAATCCAAAGTATTTCCAACATATTCTTCCAATGAGTTTGCCACCTGGAAAGGTGTTTTTCCATTAATTCTTTTCCATTCTTTTAAAACAGGTTTTATCAGTCATTCCTATTTCTCACTATGTTTCAAGAAATTTCATAACCAATCGCCAAAAGAGTTTTTGAAAGATTTGCGGGGTTCAACTGAAATGTGACTATATTGTGTTTTTTTCTGGTTTTTAGTACCGAATTCAATTGAACAATAGATAACTAAATAAAAGATAAATTTTAACCCATTAGAAAAATGGGTATATAGATAACAATAAAAAGAAAATAGGATTTATTGGACTGGGAGTAATGGGGAAACCAATGTCTCTTAAACTAATTAGTTTGATAAATAAAGTTAGGCTATTTAAAAAGTAATTATAATTGTATGATTCGATTTTGTATTCGTATGATTTTTGTATTCATTCTGGGAAAACTGAAAATATGGAAAATAAATTAGGCTCCAATAAAGTAGAAGACATCCTGATTATTGACTCGCAGAACGATTATGAAATTGGTCTGGCGAAACAATGTTTTAATGTGGTGAATGTTTTTGTTGCTGCTATTGATTTAGATAGAAACGTAACCTTTATAAACAGAATAGGGCAAGAGTTGCTCGGGCTGGAAGAAGAGAAAATTGTGGGACAAAATTTCATAACACGCTTTTTTGAGCAAGAACAACAAACCGAAAAAGAAGCACTTTTTAATTCGGTGCTAAGCAGTAAATCTGTTTCTGAAGAAAATACAAAATATCGTTTACGTGCGAATAACAATGAAATTAAAATTATTGAAGCTAAGAACATTCTCATTCGCGACAAACAGAACAATGTAATTGGCGTTCTCATTTCTGGCGATGATGTGACTGGTTACGTTCGTTACCAACGCGAGTTGCAAAATGACTTAAATCTTTATCGTATTCTGGCTCAAAATATACCTGATATTAACCTTTATTTATTTGATGAAAATCAACGTTTTATTATTGCTGAAGGCTCTGAAATGAAAAATGACGGTTTCGAGAATAGCGATTTTGAACATAAACGATTATCCAAAATAAAAAGCAAGACACTTCGAAAAATATGGGCACCTCTTTTTGAAACAGTAATAGCAGGAAAGGAAGTTTCATCGGAATATAAATTCAACAGTTATTATTACTTAATTTGGGTAATCCCCATAAAAAACCCCGACAACAAAACTTATTCGGGAATAGCG
The DNA here is from genome assembly GCA_038217255.1 of Bacteroidales bacterium. GTDB lineage: Bacteria > Bacteroidota > Bacteroidia > Bacteroidales > Prolixibacteraceae > Draconibacterium. Next base: position 9,027 of record JBBQPP010000008.1, read on the forward strand.
ATAACTCAAAACATTACAGACGATAAACGTACGGAACAACAACTAAAGCGGGCAAAAGAAACTGCGGAAAAAGCCAGCCTGGCTAAAAGCGATTTTCTGGCGCGCGTAAGTCACGAAATCAGAACACCATTAAACGCCATTTTAGGTTTTACAGAACAACTGAAGCAAACCCAGATGAACGATAAACAAGTTGATTATGTGAAAATTATTGATAAATCATCGGAACATTTGTTATCGTTAATAAACGATATTTTGATTTTATCGAAAATAGAAGCACGACAAATTATCTTCCAGAAAAGGCCTTTTAAAATGGAACATACGGTGAAATATGTTTTTAGTGCACTTAAAAGCAAAGCAGATGAAAAAAGGATAAAATTCAACTATAACTTTGATAGCAAGCTCGATATCGTGTTGCTCGGCGATACTTTTCGGTTGAGACAAATACTTATAAATATGTTGAACAATGCCATAAAATTTACTCCGTCAGGTTATGTTGAATTACGGTGTTTTCCGGTTGAAGAAACCAGTAAGCGAATTAAAGTAAGATTTGATGTAATTGACACCGGCATAGGTATAAATCCGAAGAGCCTTCAAGTCATTTTTGAACAATTTAAACAAGCTGACTCAAGTATTACCCAAAAATATGGAGGTACTGGTTTGGGATTAACCATTTGCAAAAACCTAATCGAAATGCAAGGTGGGAGCTTATCTGTTTCTAGCCAGGAAAACATTGGAACTACTTTTTCGTTTGTTATTCCTTATGCTATTGGAAAAGAAACCGATATTGTTTCTAAAGATTTAGGAGAAATCGACCCTAATAAATTAAGAGATAAAAAAGTATTGTTGGTTGACGACGACAGTGTAAATCGCTTACTTGGAAAAACTATTCTCGAAAAAATAGAGTGTGATTTTGACATTGCAAACAACGGAAAAGAGGCCATTGAAAAACTTGATTCAAATGAATACGATATTGTTTTATTAGACATACACATGCCAGATATTAGCGGAGTTGATGTAGCCAAATATTTTCGGCAAAAAAATAAAAATTCTAACACAAAAATAGTGGCGGTAACTGCTGCCGTTATGAAAGATGACATTAAAAAATACTTTGAAACAGGAATCAATGACTTTCTGATTAAACCCTATAAAGAAATTCATCTTTTTAATAAAATGTGCGAGGTTCTTCATCCTAGAAAAAAGACCTTTCCAAAATCTGTTACCGAAATAATTCTGAAAGAAGAAATTCAGCCTAAACTGTATGATCTATCAGAGCTTAAAATAATGTTGGGGAACAAACCGGAAGCAATAGCGCAGATGCTTGCTACATTTATTAAAAATTCAGAAGCTGCCGTACAAAAACTTCAACAAGCATTGGAAGAAGAGCATTGGCAACAAATTGTTGAAACCACCCACAAGATACTACCGTCTTATCAACATTTAGAAGTAAACTACATCGTAAAAAAATTGGTTGAGTTAAAAGATAAAACGAAAAATTCAAGGGATTATAAGGCCATTCCTAAACTTACCAAAAATCTTATTAAAGACATAAATAAATTGATCGATGATTTAAAAGACGAGTTACGGAAAATAAAAAGCCGCATTTAGTTTACCATTTTTAAGAATAATGTTGGGGAAAAGTGCCCCATTTGTGGAAAATCTCTACAGTCATTTATTGTATTTTGGATTGATTAAAATAAAATTAACCAAAATTATTTTTTTCTATTTGAGGGTTGGATTTGTATATCAGCCATTTATATATTTTATTGACTTTTTTCAAGCCTAATACTTCGTCAACTGCTATTTTAAGAGTTATACTGGTACAGGTTTAGACTCTTCCTTCTTTTAACGAAAAATTTATTAATGTATGTATTGAAATGTATGACCAAATTTTACATAATGTATTGAGATTAAAACAAAAAGGGCATAAGGGATGTTTTTCAATAAAAAGAAATCAATAACACAAAAAGGTATAAATTCATTAAATGGCAAACCTGGAATAATAAGAATGAATTATGGAACAGAAAATAAATAAATCTATTGTAATCAGGGCAATTATTTCAAAATTGGAAGATGAAAGAAAGCCAAAGGAAATCAAGACAAATCATATTGCTGGTTATAATAGACCTGTCTGCTTGTCAACAGACAATAATGGTGAAAGTTATGTGCCGGACATTACAGCTATATACGATAATGAGACCATTGTTTATGAAATTGAATTAAATAAGAAAATGCCCGTTGACAAATGGCGTATCTTTTCAAAACATGCAAGAAAAAACAACGGAAATTTTTACTTAGTTGTTCCCAAATATTTAAAAGAAGACATAAAAAATAAACTGATAGAAGAAGAAGTTAATGCAGGTGTTATTACATTCGATACACAAGGGACCTAAAAACGAAGAATTTGTTTTTACCTTGTTTCTCAATAAAAAATTCGTTATACATAATTATAATTGCTTTAAACCTTAAAATGTTGTATTTTGAGGTTTTTATTATTCATAATATCTTATAGCGTTTTTTTAATTCTTTATTGCAACAGTTAGTTAAAAAGAAAATGTATGAAACGAATTTTAGTTATTGATGACGATTCTTATATCAATAATCTTTTGGTAAATTATCTGAAACAAAATGGCTACGAAGCAGAAGGGACAATAACCGGACGAAACGGTATAAAAAGAATCGAAAAAACAGACTATGATTTGGTTTTATGCGATTATCGGCTGCCAGATTCCGATGGTTTAAAGATTCTACAATTTATAAAAACAAAAAACCCAAACCTTCCGGTTATTATAATGACCGCCTATGCTGATGTAAAAATGGCGGTGAAATTGATTAAAGCCGGTGCTCTTGACTATGTAACCAAACCCATTCAGCCGGAAGAAATTCTTCATCTTATTGAGCGGGCCATACGTTCGAAACGTATAAAAGAAGATAGCACAACATTTAGCGAAAACTTTATTGTTGGTAAAAATATCAGGATGAAGGAAATAATGCAACATGTACAAGTTGTAGCACCCACCGGCTTAACCGTATTGGTTGAAGGCGAATCGGGGTCGGGAAAAGAATACATTGCAAAAGCCATTCATTATGCCAGCGCCAGAAAAAACAAACCATTTGTTGCAGTTGACTGTGGTGCAATTCCTAAAGAACTGGCTAACAGCGAACTTTTCGGACATATAAAAGGCGCTTTTACCGGAGCAATAAACGATAAAATGGGCGTTTTTGAACAAGCCCAGGGAGGTACACTTTTTCTGGATGAAGTTGGCAATCTTCCCTATGAAAATCAGATAAAACTATTGCGCGCTTTGCAAGAACGGGTAATAAGCAAGGTTGGCGACAATAAAACCATTAAAGTTGATGTCCGGCTAATTGCAGCAACCAACGATGATCTTATAAAACTCGTTGAAGAAAACGAATTCAGAGAAGATCTTTTTCATCGCTTAAACGAGTTTCGGATTAAAATTCCTCCGCTACGGCAACGTGCAGAAGATATTTTTGAGTTTACAGATTTTTTTATTGCCCGGGCCAATAAAATGTTCAATAAAAATGTTGAAGGAATTGACGATTTCGTAAAAGAACTCTTTCATAAATACAGTTGGTGGGGGAATATTCGTGAAGTTCAAAACGTTATCAACCGTTCGGTACTTTTAACAACATCTGATTTTATTACCTCAGAGGTTTTACCCGATGAAATTCGAAATAACAATCTGTACGACGGAACACGAATAATGAAGGATAATTCGGTAGGAAGCGGACTTTCTGATTTAAAGGAAGCCACCTATGTTACCGAGAAAGAAGTAATAAACAATGCGCTGAAACAAGCAAACTACAACAAATCGAAGGCTGCAAAATTGCTGAATATCGACAGAAAAACATTATACAATAAAATAAAGCTTCATAACATAGACGTTCAAAAATAGCATTCAATAATTGGATTTTGCAACAAGATAAATTTTGTAGAATATTACCACGTTTGTGGACTTATTCATCAAAATACTCAGAGTATTCAATTGCATTTTAAAATTACTATCAGGTTCATATAAAGGAATTCCAACTTTTATAATAAAATGGCATAGATTTTTCAACGTATTAATTCCGAATTTGAAAATGGATTAATATAGAACACAAAAAACTTATAAATTATGTCATTTAAGTTACCGGAATTGGATTTCGATTATAATGCACTGGAACCGTATATCGATGCAAGAACAATGGAAATTCACCACACAAAACATCATGCCTCATATCTTAAAAAATTTAATGAGGCAATTGAAAACACAGAGCTTGAACAAAAAACCCCTTCCGCAATATTTGCTGAAATTTCGAAACATAGCGATGCGATACGGAACAACGGAGGAGGATTTTTTAATCATGCACTTTTCTGGCAATGTTTAACACCCAAATCGCAAGATATTAAGGACACAAAACTGTCAGATGCTGTTACAAAATATTTTGGCACACTTGAAAAATTAAAAGAAGAATTTTCGAATGCTGCTTCATCTCAATTTGGCTCAGGATGGGCCTGGCTGGTGTTAAAAAACAATGGCGAACTTATAGTAACTTCAAGCCCAAACCAGGATAATCCGTTAATGGATATTGCACCAATAAAAGGTACTCCATTATTATGTCTTGATGTTTGGGAACATGCATATTATCTTAAATACCAAAACAGCCGTCCCGATTATATAAAAGCATTTTGGAATGTTGTGAGCTGGGAAAAGGTTGCTGAAAGATATAGCATGTACAAAGGGTAAACAGAAAGTATAAATTCAATACTTATATCCCGTAATACAATAACTGGTTGAACTCGTTTATAATAATGTTACCCAACTTTATTGTTGCCATTCTTATCGTTTTATTAACCGTAATCCTTGCAAAATTAGTTCGAAAATTTGCATATCGGATGATGAAAAGGATTTCAAAAAACGAAGCGATAGACCGTCTTACTTCTTCCATCGCCTTTTTTTTGTTTTTTATTCTTGGAATTTTTATTGCCTTACGTGTTTTAAATCTTGATAAAACTGTAACCTCGCTTTTAGCAGGTTTGGGTATTGTTGGTTTAATCATGCAGGGAAAGTACACCCATTTCAGCATAAACGGCGAACGCCGTATTGACTTGGATGTGGGTATTTCGTATGGCGACGATTTGGATAAGGTTGAAAAAGTAACGCTCGAAGCCATCAAACAAATATCATATTTACAAAAAGGAAAACCGGTGGATTTGTACTTTAAAGAATTTGGCGACAGTGCCATTATTTTTTCGGTACGCTATTGGGTTGACTACCATACAGCCGATTATTTGCGCTACCTTCGTGCTCAAAGCCAGGGCATTAAAAACATTAAAAAAGCTTTCGATAAAAACGACATTGCCATCACTTTCCCAATTCGCACCATCGACTTTGGAATTAAGGGTGGAAAATCACTGTCCGATATGCTAAAAGAAAGTAATTCAAGTTAAACAGGATTTAATCATCCTTTATTTATTATATGAGGTTTTGGTTTGAATTGTCCCATTTTTTCTTTGAATAACCAGGCTTCCATGGTTTCTTCCCGCCAAAATTCTAGCCTCCGAAACGGCTTCTGTTTTCTTTTTAAAAATAGCACTTGCTCGCTCACTTTTCTCTTTTCTTATCGCCCAGCCCTGGTCGTGCGGTGTAACATAAATATCTTCGCCATGCTTTTTAGCATCGGTTGGTGATTTGGGAATTTTTTTTCCCCGGTTTGCAGCCCAGTCTTTTGCCCGGCTAATAGCAGTAGGAATTGCTATTTCTATATTCATTTCTTTTTCATCGATAAGAGCATTTAAAATGTCAATCGCTTTTTCACGTATTTCGGGTAAAAGATTCTTCATTGAAGCCGGGAAATCTTGTTTTGTATATGGCATAATTATAAATTTTAAAATGTTTATTGTTGTTAACTTTATTGAAAATATTATTCCAGATTTTATTGAACAACTCTGTAATCCTTAAATAGCATATGAAGTTGAATATGTTTAGGAAAGAGCAGAAGAAAACAATAATTATTTTGTAGAATAGTTACACATTTTTTCTTTGATTTCCAGAGGTTGTAGAAAGTTATACCTACAACCTTTTTTTCTTTCCAAAATTGGCACGATATTTTAAGAATAAATGTGATAACATTCTATTCATTCAAAAACAAATATTATGATTTTTTTAGGATTACTTTATTTAATTAGTACCCATTGAAATAGAATTTGTTTGAAAGAAGCGAATTAAGGAGAAATGAAAATAATAAAGATGATTAAAATTAATTGAGTATTTCTTTGGCTGTCTCATACCCAATAGAAAACAGCTCGCGACTTTCTTTTACGTTAAAATACCCGTAGTTTTTAAGTCCCTTAGGTTCAATATAAATGTCAAATAATTCTTTTTTATGTTGAACCGAATTGGCAATACTAATGTGAAACGATCGGAGAGCAATGTTTCTAATCCCTTCTAATTTAGGATTTTGCTCCAGCGGATTTACATTTACACCTATAATTTTTTTACACTTCTTCTGAATAGGTTTAAGAGGCAAATTATTTGTCAGGCCGCCATCAACATAGGTTTCTCCATTAATTTTTTGTGGCTTAAAAAGTACCGGAATACTTGAGGATGCCAGCACCTTTTCAACAATATTTCCTTGATTAAAATACTCGGCCGAGCCACTGTACAAATTGGTTGCAGCTACGTACAATGGTATTTTAAGATCGTTAAAAGTTTTTGCCCTTAAATTATTTTCAAGCAGCTTTTTTAAACCTCTGCTATCGAACAAACCAATGTTTTTGAAATTTACGCCAACCAGTTCAAAGAATTTTTTCCGTTCAAAAATTTCCAATATCTCATTGGGCTGATAACCATCGGCATAAAAAGCGCCAACAATGCTGCCGGCACTAACTCCTGAAATAACTTCGGGTACTATCCCGGCTTCGTGCAGCGCTTTTAAAACGCCCAGGTGTGCAAAACCACGCACGGCTCCCCCACTCAGCACAATTCCGGTATTATAATGATCTTTATATAAATTGAAATTCATAAAATATAAATAATGAGTTGTTCCGATATCTAATCTATTTTATTAATGGGTTACTTTGTCCGCTTTCCAGGTAGCGGATTTCTGCTTCCATGTTCTTTATTTCTTCGTCGTGTATTTTAATTTCGTTGTTCTTTTTAGAACGATAAGTTAGCGAAAAAAGGAAACTTAACAAAGCCCCAAAAAGAACTGAAAGAATTAAAACAAACGATAAGTCTCATTCGACCCTCCAAATTCCAAAATTAACATCAACCATTTTCGAATTGTCTAACGAGAACAAAACTACGGCAAGGATGAGAACCAATATTCCTAAATATGCTTTTTGCATGACTTTTATGTTTTAGCGAATAAATTATGCATGTCCGGTTGTATTGGCTATTCCAGTCATATAATTGTTTGGAGGATTCTTTTGGTTCGTTTACAATTGCCAGTAGTGTTTTCATAATGTGCTCCCTTTTTTGTTGTTACCATATTTATAGCAAGCCCTGTGCCCTGGTCTTTTCAAAAATTTTTATGCGAAATGGAAATGTGCATTTAAGGACTTTTAGCGCGTTATCGCAGGATTTTGCAACAAAGAATAAAAATTACAATTGTGGAAAAAAAAGAGAATGGTGTGGAAAACATCTACACCAAAAAGCGCTTTTTGGGCATTCATAACAAACACACTTACTTGGCACAATATTTTCAATTCTTCAACTCAAGTAAAATAAAAAACTATTGAAATGAAAATGAAAGACAACAAATTAAAATCAATTGTAAAACAGTTTAGTTGGGTTATTATCTTGTTACTATCCACAGTAATTATTTCATGTAATTCTTCAACTAATCAAAATACAAACAAGGAAGATTTAGCGAAAGAAATGCAAGATGTGAATGAGGAAGTAAACGAAATTTTAGATCGTGAAAAAAAGGAATTAAAAACTGAAGTTGATTCGGTGCTAACCGATTTTGACGAGCAGTTTTACGCCTATGAAAAAAAAGTACAGAAAGGCACAAAAAAAATAAATACAGAAACAGAAAAGCAGATTGCTGAATTTAAAGCAAAAAGCGACACTTTATCGATACGTGTTGATGAAATTCTGGAACAAAGCGACCAAAACTGGGGGGAGTTTAAGGAGGAATTGCAACATGATACTGAAAATTTTGCTGAAAGTGTTAAAGACTTTTTTGAAGACAATAAATAAAGAAATCGAGAAACACCTTATATGATATATGACAAATCAAACAAATAAGCTAAAAGATACCCTAAATAAACCCAAGAAAATAAATGAGATTCTTGACGAACAAATTGAAACGGCTCTACACGAGCACAACCGTTCGAACCAGGATTTGTTTCTTTCGGCAATTTCGGCCGGTTTAGAAGTTGGGTTTAGTGTATTTTTAATGGCTGTAATTTATAGCCTGTTCAACGGTGTAATTCATCCATCATATTTACACGTATTAATCGCATTGGCTTATCCACTGGGGTTTATTTTTGTGGTAATTGGCCGGTCCGAACTTTTTACCGAGCACACCACCCTGGCTGTAATTCCGGTTTTAAACCGAAATGCCACCATTAAAAGTTTATTGATATTATGGGGTATAGTTTATGCCGGCAACCTGCTGGGTGGTTACTTTTTTGGCTACATTTTATCCGTTCTTCCCGAGCGTTTAAACAGTATCGACAACGGAGCATTTTACAGCCTCGCCAAAAAATTGGTAGACCACCCCTGGCATACTATTTTAGGTAGCGGTATTCTGGCCGGTTGGTTAATGGGGCTGCTCTCATGGTTAGTCACATCGTCGCAAGAAACCATTAGCCGCATTATTATTATCGCATTAATTACCTCGGTAATTGGTATTGGCGGTTTGCATCACTCCATAGTAGGATCGATAGAAGTTTTTACGGCTGCTATAACAAGTAACAAAATTGGATGGGCCGATTATTTGCATGTTCAAATTTGGGCAACTTTAGGCAATTTAGTTGGGGGAGTTGTTTTTGTTGCGTTTGTAAAATACAGCCACATTAACCCCAGTAAAAAATTTTAGGAAAAAGAATTATATAAATAGAAATCTGGATGTAGATTACCCACATTATGCAGAATAAAAGCACTAAATTTAGTTACCGTTGCAGCAGCCTTTTCGATAGGTTCAGCCATTAATGCAACATTATTTTCTACTGGCCGGTTAATGGAAAATGTGGCCCAAAAAAAAGATTTACCGCACGTTTTTGTCAGTGAAAACAGTGCAAACATTCCATATTATGCTATTATTAGTATTGCAGCCTTGGCAGCCGCACTGTCCGTAATTGGTTCTTTGCAATCTCTGGTTGATGCTGCCAGTCTTATTTTTCTGATAACTTTTGGATCGGTCAACCTGATTGCTTTTAGTCAAAAGACCAAGTACCGATTTCTTAGTTTAATTGGAGCTGTGGCTTGTGCCGCTGCTATTGTATTTTCAGTTATAGAGCAAATTGATAAAAATTTGGTGGCGTTAATTGCCATAGTTGTTTTGATAATCGCAATAATTGTAGCAAGGCCTTTTATTTTGAAAAAGATAGCATAAGTATCCTGAAGTGTTAATTAACAACATAAAAGTTGTGGTATTGATTCACCATTTGTGGAAAAAATACACAATTCTTACTGCTCATTCAACTTAATATCAGGAATTTCTGAAGTGGCATATTATTTTCAACAATAAAGTTTAATCAGGTATTTTCCTGAATTAGTATAATAACAGAGATTATGATTGAATTAAAAGAAAAACATTGCACGCCTTGCCAGAAAGGTACAAACCCTTTAAATGCTGAAGAAATTAAACAGTTCAAAAAGCAGGTAAGGAATGATTGGAAAGTAATTGACAATAAAAAAATCAGAAAGGAATTTCCGTTTGAAAATTTTAAGAGGAGTATGGCGTTTGCTCAAAACGTTGCACTAATAGCCGACAATGAAGATCACCACCCGGATATGTGCATACACTATAGTTCGGTTGAAGTGGAACTTAGTACACATAAAATCGGTGGATTATCGGAAAATGATTTTATAATGGCTTCTAAAATTGATGAAATTTAAAAAAAACATTATTCATAACAATTAAAACAAGAATTATGACAATTAAAAAAGTTTGGCTCGACGAGAGCGATGATGAATGTACTTCATGCGATCTGTGTGCAAGTATTGCACCTGATGTATTTGAGGTGCCCGACAAAATGGAAGTAATATCTGGTGCCGATTTGGAAGCGAATGAAGATGAAATAAAGGAAGCAGTTGATTCGTGTCCTACCCAGGTTATTAGCATTGAAGAAGACTAAATAATTGGTAAATTTAATAGCATGAAATATCGCGTTGAAAAAGATACATTGGGTGAAATAAAAGTGCCAGCTAACAAACTTTGGGGCGCGCATACTCAGCGTTCGCTTCAAAATTTCGACATTGGGCCGAAAGCCTCAATGCCAACTGAGATTATTGAATCTTTTGCGATTATTAAAAAAGCAGCAGCAAGAAGCAATCACAAATTCGGACTTTTATCAACCAATAAAAAGAAACTGATTGAAAAAGTTTGTGATGAAATATTGGATGGAAAACTAAAAGAACATTTTCCACTTGTAATTTGGCAAACAGGCTCCGGTACACACACGAACATGAATTGCAACGAGGTGATTGCCAATCGTGCCAAACAAATAACAGAAAGCGAAATTAAATGGGAAAAAACATTTGTTCATTCTATTGACGATGTTAACAAATCGCAATCCTCTAACGATACCTTTTCTGCAGCCATGCACATTGCTGCTTACAGAAAAATTGTAAACGGTCTTTTGCCCGTTCTTTCAGAACTACAAAACACGTTCAATAAAAAATCGCAGGAATTTAAGGCTGTTGTAAAGTTGGGAAGAACCCATTTTATGGATGCAGTTCCAATAACACTGGGGCAGGAATTTTCTGCGTATGCAACTCAAATTGAAAAGGGGATAAATGCCCTGAAAAATACTTTGCCCGATATGAAAGATTTGCCATTGGGCGGCACAGCGGTTGGTACAGGATTAAACACCCCACCAGGATTTGATAAGGAAATATTAAATGAAATAGCCAAACTTACCGGATTGCCTTTTAAAACGGCCAATAATAAATTTGCTTTAATTGCAGGGCACGATGCTTTTGTTCAATCACATGGTTCAATAAAACAGTTGGCGGTTAGTTTGCTAAAAATTGTAAACGATCTTCGGGTTATGGTTTCAGGGCCCAGAGCTGGTTTTGGCGAATTAAAAATTCCTGCAAACGAAGCCGGTTCTTCCATTATGCCGGGAAAAGTAAATCCAACTCAGATTGAAGCGCTTTCGATGGTTTGCACTCAAATTATGGGAAATGATGTAACCATTTCTGTTGCGAATTCATACGGTCATTTTCAACTGAATGTATTTAAACCCGTTATAATTTCCAATTTCCTGCAATCGGTAACATTATTAACCGATGCCTGTAAATCATTCAACATGAATTGTTTGGTTGGAATAGAACCTGATGTAGAAAAAATAAAATCGTATGTCAAAAATTCGCTCATGTTGGTAACAGCTTTAACCCCTTTTATTGGCTACGAGAATGCTGCTAAAATTGCAAAACATGCACATAAAAAAAATTATAGCCTTAAACAGGCAGCAGCAGAACTTGATTTGGTATCTGAAAAACAGTTTGATGAATGGGTAAAACCAGACCAAATGATCAGGCCGAATGTTTCTGCCGAAAAATAAACAATTAATAAAACAGCTATTATGGAACACAAATTAAAAATAACCCAAAAACAGTGGCTCACGCACAACGTCATGCAATTTACACTGGAGAAACCGGATGGATTTACTTACAGTGCTGGCCAGGCAATTGAAGCAACACTCGACGATCCGAAATTTAAGGACGATTGGCATCCGTTTACCTTAACAAGTTTAAACAAAGATGAGTTTTTGGAATTCACCATAAAATCGTACCCAAAACACAAAGGAATGACTTTGGCACTCTCAAAACTTGAGGAAGGTGACCATTTTATTATAACCGATCCGTGGGATTCTTTTAAAAACAAAGGATCAGGAGTTTTTATTGCGGGTGGAACAGGTGTAACGCCGTTTATTGCTCTTTTGCGACAAATGGAAGTGGATGGAAATGTCAATGGAAGTAAGTTGATATTTTCAAACAAAGCAGAAAGGGATGTTTTTCTTTACCATGAGTTTAAAAAAATATTAGGCGATAATTTTATAAATGTGCTTACAGAGGAAAAGATGGAACCTTTTTTATTTGGAAGAATCGACAAAGCGTTTCTTAAAAAACATATTTCTGATTATAATCAGCCATTCTACCTCTGCGGACCCGATAATTTTTCTGAAGATATTAAGGGCTACCTCAAGGAACTTGGTGCGGGTGATGATCTGGTGAATATTAGTTTGTAGCACTGAAAATTATTTCTTACGTGACCAACCTGGAACCGGATGAGTCTCAATTTAAATTTGAAGTTAGGAAAATGGCTTTTTTCTATTTCTTGTAGAAAAAAATTCTCAATAAACGTGTAACTCCTCTACATATTATTTTGAATAATGGATTCCCAAACATTCCTAAACAATTCAATACTCAAAATATCAACAAGTTAAAAGCCTGAAAAATATTATGGCATGCTTTTCCCAAAAGAATGTCGAAGCCTGTGGTGCCAATGCACATTTCCGGTGAATGATGCCGGAAGCAGGAATTTCATTTTAAAAATGAAACGCAACTAGTAAAATAGGTTATGCACTCAGCTAATTTTAATAAATAACATGGAACATAATTCAGATACCGTTTTATTATGGCCATTTCTTCTGTACGCAATTGCTGTGGTTTTATTGGTGGCAGGTATGCTGTTTATTTCTTATTTTCTGGGTGAAAAACATAAAGAACGCGCTACAAATAAATCGTATGAATCCGGAATTGCAGCGACAGGTAATACCCAGATGCGTTTTCCGGTACATTTTTATATTGTCGCCATGTTTTTTGTCATTTTCGATCTCGAAGCTGCTGTTATAATTTCATGGGCAATTTCCATTCGCGAAACGGGATGGACCGGTTACCTCGCTGTTTTAATTTTTACAGTTATTTTGCTGGTAGTGCTGGTGTACGAATTAAAAATCGGAGCACTCGACTTTGGCCCCAGCGGCAAAAAAATCCTCAAAGCTTATCATAAAAAAATAAATAAAGACAACTCAAATGAAGTGGTGGACAAGTAAACTTAAAGATCCGGTAGAATCGATAACCGGAAGTAGTTCTTTTGAAGAAACCCTTCAAAAAAATGTGCTTCTTACCAATATGGAAAGCATGGTGGCCTGGGGAAGAAAAAACTCTATATGGCCGTTCAATTTTGGATTATCATGCTGTTATGTTGAAATGGCCACTTCCATCACCAGCCGCTACGACATTGCCCGTTTTGGGGCTGAAGTTATCCGCGGCACACCTCGCGAAGCCGACATGATGGTAGTGGCAGGAACAGTATTTATTAAAATGGCGCCTGTCATTAAGCGCTTGTATGAACAAATGATGGCTCCACGGTGGGTTATTTCCATGGGCTCGTGTTCCAACTCGGGGGGCATGTACGACATTTACAGTGTGGTACAGGGTGTAGATAAATTTATGCCGGTTGATGTATATGTGGTTGGCTGCCCGCCCCGCCCCGATGCATTTTTGGAAGCTGTTCTTCTGCTCAGAGATCATGTAGGAAAGGAAAAAAGACCGCTAAGCTGGGTTATGGGACCACAGGGAATTATAAAACCTGCAAACACTTCAATGAAAGATATTCAGGGCCCACAAAGGTTAAAAATGACGGAAATAAAAAGTCCTGACGAAATATAAATAAAGGATGAGCAAGCATCATTCATATATAAAACCGAATTCAGATTGCAAGAAGTACATTAAATGACGGAAGATATTGTTTCCATATTAAAAAATAAATTTCAGAATTCCATTTTGGGAATTCAGGAAACCAGGGATAAATTTCCCACATTGTGGGTAGAATCCCACAGGATTGTTAAGGTA
>JBBQPP010000009.1:0-22697 GCA_038217255.1 Bacteroidales bacterium
CCTATTATAAATATCCGTTTATATACCAGTAGTTATACTTTAAAAACTTCAATGTATTAAATATGAATGAAATACGTTTTTTGTTTAGTGTACTCACCCTGATAAGGTCTGCGACATTATCGTCCCTCTCTACGCGTAGAGAGGGAGAAGAGGGAGAGTCAAAATTCATTTTTATCGTTTGCGGTGCTTATGCGGATTTCGCATTACTCAATTAAATGATTTTCCATACAATATTTTGTAAGCCCGGTATTTTTACTCAATTCCATTTTTGCCATTATCCGGGTTCGATATGTACTTACAGTTTTATTAGAAATAAAGAGTTCATCGCCAATTTCAATCAGCGATTTTCCGTTTGCAAGCATAATCATAATTTCGAATTCGCGTTTCGAAAGATTGCTATGTTTCTGCCCAACAGTTTCATTATCAATATATGACGCAAGGTGCTCAGCCATTGACAGGGAAATATATTTACCACCCGCTGCTATTTTCTTAATGGCAACAAGCAATTCTTCGGAAGCTGTATCTTTTGTTAAATAACCCGATGCTCCAAGTTTAAGGGCACGAATAGCATATTGTTCCTGTGGATGCATACTTAAGATAAGCACATTTATGTGATGCCAGGTTGCTTTAATTTGTTGAAGGACTTCCAATCCACTAATTCCGGGAAGCGAAATATCAAGCAATACCAAATCAAAATCCTTACTTTTTAAAATCGAAATCGCTTCATTTCCATTTTCAGCTTCTTCAATTTCTATTACTTCGGGCATTTGTTCAAGCAAATACTTTATTCCTACCCGTACAATTTTATGGTCATCACAAATAAGAACTCTCATATATTATTTATTTAACAAAGAAAACGAAAGTTGCAGCGAAGTACCACCTTCTTTATTTTTAATTATCGTCAGTTTGCCACCAACCGAATCGGCTCTCTCTTTCATCCCGATAATTCCAAATGATGTTTTTGAGTTTAACTGGTTTTCAGAAATTCCGATTCCATTATCCTTAACAACAAAATTAACACTTTCTGCACTTTCATTTAACTGAATATCGATTTTTGTTGCCTTTGCATGTCTTGAAACATTTGTAAGCGATTCCTGCATTATTCTGAAAATAACAAGAGAAATTTCAGGTGAAATAACAATATCCGGTTCTATATCCAGATTAACTTCAATTCCGTTTCTTTCCGAAAATTCAGTTGTGTACCATTGTATCCCGGCTTCGAGTCCTAAATCATCGACAATTGAAGGCCTTAACTGAAAAGTAATTTTTTGAACGGTTTTAATTGTTTCACTAACAAGTGCAGATAATTTAATAATCCTTTGAACCGTTTTTTTGTCTGAAGTATTTTGCCTGATAATTCCCAAATCTATTTTTACCGCTGTTAATGATTGCCCCAAATCATCATGAAGTTCGCGCGCAATAGCCACACGCTCCTCTTCCCTTACTTTTTCGACGTGTTGGGTAAGTTTATGAAGTTCGTCCAACGAATTTTTCAATTCTACTTCTGCCAGTTTACGCTCGTTAACAGCAATAATTATTCTTGAAATTGACAATAAAAATTCAATATCCTGAGCTCCCCATTCACGTTGTTTAGCGCAATCGCTAAAACTTATATATCCAAAAAATTTGCCTTTAACAAATAACGGTAAGGCAAGAATAGAGAGAACATTTTGCTGTCTAAAAAATTCAACTGTGCTGTAATCTGGTATAACTTCTATATTTGAATAATTAAAAATCTTTTCACTTTTTAAAGTTTCCATTAAAGATGAAATGGGTGTGCACGATACCCCTTGCAAAAAATCCTTATTAGAGGGTACTCCCATTCTACACCACACATTTGTATTTTTAATGGTGTTCGAACCATCTGAGTATTCAAAAATATAAGTTCGGCATAAATTTAATGACCCGCCGATTACGGATAAAACGGCAGATGAAAATTGCACCATATCAATTACCGTAACAGCCATTTCCGAAATTTCAGAAAGAATACTTTCATAAGCAAGACGTTTATTTAAGGCTTTATTTATCTCTTCCAGTTCATTTACCTGATTTTGGATTTCATTTTTTTGCTCTTTAATTTGTTGTTTTTGCTGGTACAATTCAAGAAAAACCTCCACTTTGCTGAGTAAAATATTCTTTCGAAAAGGTTTTTGAATAAAATCAACAGCACCTGTATTGTAATATTTTTCCAGCTCAATCTCATCCTTTAAATAAGCCGTAATAAAAATAATAGGAATTCTTTCAATGCTTATTTCCTGTATTTTCTTTGCCAGTTCAACTCCGTCCATCATTGGCATGTGAATGTCTATCAGGGCAAGTGCTATTTCCTTATCTCTTATTTTCAACAAAGCCTCACTGCCCGACTGCACTGCAATCAGGTTTAAATCAAGTTTCTTCAGAACCACTTCTATCAAACGCAAATTTTCACGAACGTCATCAACTACAAGTACATTTGCTTTTGATTCAGATTTTAACTTATTCATTCGTTACAGCAATTAAATTTTATTTGTTTCAGCAGAATATCCATTTATATTGAAAAATACGATTTTTTTTAAATGTAGTTTACAAAAAAAATTCTTTTGTTTGGTTTATTTGCTTTTAAATCAATGTTTTTGATTAAAACTGAATTTAAATATTGAATTTTTGATTCAATAATTATTCCTTTTATATTTAAATTTACCATTCTCATCAATATTTAGCCAATGCTTTTTGTATTTTCGAAATTTCAAACTAAATCAAAATAAACCATGAAGGTCAACTTCCGTTATTTGCTCACTATTTCATTAGTTACTGCGCTGGGCGGTTTGCTTTTTGGTTTCGATATTTCTGTAATTTCAGGCACAATTCCGTTTATTCAGGATGTTTTTGGATTGAACGAAGCCATGAAAGGCTGGGTTGTTAGCAGTGCATTAATCGGGTGTATTCTCGGAGCCAGCTATGCCGGGAGATTAGGTGACATTTTTGGCCGAAAAAAAGTGTTGCTCGTTGTGAGTGTTTTATTCGGGATTTCTGCCATTGGCAGCGGGGTTGCCAACTCAATTACAACCTTTGTTTTTTATCGGATTTTGGGTGGACTTGCAGTTGGGGGCGCATCAGTTTTGTCGCCCATGTATATTGCCGAAGTTTCTCCGGCTGAATACCGGGGACGAATGGTTTCACTCAATCAACTTACAATTGTATTGGGAATTTCAATGGCCTATTTTTCAAACTACTTTTTGCTTGGAATAGGCGAAAATGCCTGGCGCTGGATGTTCGCTGCGGAGGCCGTTCCTTCGCTTTTCTTTTTCTTTGCCTTGTTTATTGTACCCGAAAGTCCGCGCTGGCTTGTGGCACGAAACGATGAAACCAAGGCCCACTTTGTTCTGGAAAAGGTTGCAGGAACAGATTTTGCCAACTTTGAACTGGCAGAAATTAAAGCCTCGCTGGCAGGAAAAGAAAAACGGGGAACTTTGAAAGATGTTTTCCAAAAGAAATATTCGTTGATTTTGTTTTTTGGGGTTTTCCTTGCTGTTTTCCAGCAATGGTCGGGCATAAATGTTATCTTTTTTTATGCTCCCGATATTTTTGCAAAAGCAAATCTCGGTGTCGATGCGGCACTATTTCAAACCACTTTAATCGGTGTGATGAATATTCTTTTTACCATTCTTGCCATACGCGTTATCGATAAAATGGGACGTAAAAAATTAATGTTGATTGGCGCGGCGGGCATGGTATTCTGTTATCTTGTCATTGGTTATTTATTTCAAATTGGAAGAACCGACGACTGGATGCTCCTTACTTTTATAATAATAACGCCGGCATTTTTTGCATTCGGACTGGGACCAACCGTTTGGGTAGTTTTATCTGAGATATTTCCCAACAAAATAAGGGGAGCGGCAATGTCGGTCGCCACATTCTCACTTTGGGTGGCGAGCTACATTTTAACACTTACTTTTCCTATTTTAGTTGAAATGTTTAGCGCTGCAATTACTTTCTGGATTTATGGGGTAATTTGCGTAATCGGTTTTGTGGTGATTTATAAAATGCTCCCCGAAACAAAAGGAGTTTCGTTGGAGAATTTGGAGAAGATGTTGGTAAAGCCCCCATCCTAACCTACCCCCAAAGGAGGAAGGGAGAAGAACGAAAAAATGAAATTTTGTATTTCAAAAATCCCATAGGGATGCCAAATTTTATAACCCCGGGATTTATCCCGGGGATCACAAAACAGAGGCGGAAAGCGGTTCATCCACACCTGTTTAAAAAAGAACGACAATAACCATGAACCGCAATAACAGACGATTTTTTAAACGAGAAAAAAAACCAAAATGAAAAAGCTACAACTAATCATCATCGCAACAATTATCAGTTTTACAATTTCAGCAAAAGAATACCACGTTGCAAAAACCGGGTTCGACAAAAATTCCGGAACGAAAGACAAGCCGTTTTTAACCATTCAAGCCGCTGCCGACCTTGCACAAGCAGGCGATGTAATTACTGTCCATGAAGGAACCTACAGAGAACGCATTACTCCTCCACGTGGCGGAGAATCCGACTCAAAAAGAATTACTTACCAGGCAGCCAAAGACGAGAAAGTAGAAATCAAAGGTTCGGAGATCATTGAAAATTGGGAGAAATTCTCGGGAACCGTCTGGAAAACAATAATCCCAAACTCCTTTTTTGGGAATTATAATCCATACAAAGATAAAATCCATGGAGATTGGTTCAACGATTTGGGGCGTGTTCACCACACCGGCGATGTTTACCTGAACGGGAAATCACTTTGGGAAATGGCCGATCTTGAAAAAGTGAAAAACCCGGTTGCAGTGGCGGACAATTTTGATCCCGAAGGTTCAACTTATACCTGGTTTTGTGAAAGCGACGATAAAAACACAACCATATACATTAATTCTCACGGTGCAGATCCAAACAAAGAATTGGTTGAAATAAACGTTCGCAAGACATGTTTCTACCCTGAAAAAAATAACATTAATTATATCACCATCCGCGGATTTCAAATGTGTCATGCCGCCACACAGTGGGCGCCGCCAACTGCTGAACAAATCGGACTTATAGGAACCAACTGGAGCAAAGGATGGATCATCGAAAACAACATTATAAGCGATTCGCGATGTTCAGGAATTACGCTTGGAAAACATGGTGATGAATTTGATAACACCTCCGAAGATTCTGCTGAAGGTTATGTTGAAACCATCCACCGGGCTGAAAAAAGGGGATGGAGCAAAGCTTATATCGGCCACCACATTGTTCGCAACAATTCCATTTTCAACTGCGAACAAACGGGTATTTGTGGCAGTATGGGAGCTGTTTTCAGTACAATTGAAAACAACAACATTTATAATATTCATATCAAACGACAGTTTACGGGAGCTGAAATGGCCGGAATAAAAATTCATGCTGCCATCGATATGCTGATAAAAAACAACCGGATTGCCAATTGCAACCGTGGACTCTGGCTCGACTGGATGGCGCAAGGCACGCATGTTGCGGGCAACCTCTTTTACAACAACACTTCCGAAGACTTGTTTGTGGAGGTCAATCACGGTCCTTTTTTGGTTGATAACAACATGCTTCTTTCAAAACGGTCAATTCTCGACTGCTCTGAAGGGGGCGCCTATGTGCACAACCTGATTGCCGGCAATATTGAACTTCACCCGCAAGACCGATTCACACCTTATCACTTGCCACATTCAAGCAAACTTGCCGGGTTAATACAAACCCGGTGTGGCGACGACCGTTATTTCAACAATATTTTTGTGGGTGGAGTGAGTGAAGGAGAACGCAATAAATCGGGGTTGGGGATTTATGAAAATGCTGAATTGCCTATGTTTGTCAATGGTAATGTGTATTTAAACGGCGCCCGTAAATTTTCAAAAGAAGAAAATAAACTTGAAATCAAAACCAATCCCAACATACAAATTGAGGAAAAAACTGATGGAGTTTATCTGAAAATGAAATTTGACGAAAAAATCCTTAAAATGAAAAACCAATTGGTAAGCACCCAACTTTTAGGTAAAGCGTTAATTCCAAATGCAGCTTACGAAAATCCTGATGGTTCGCCAATAACAATTGAAACTGATTATTCAGGAAATAAAAGGGACAAACAAAACCCAACCGCCGGGCCATTTGAAAATCCGGGGAAAAAGAAAATTATTATGAAAGTTTGGGAGAAATAGTTTCCTCACTCCATCAACCACTCCATAATCCGATTGCCTTTCGGGCTTGAAATTGGTGAAAAAGAATCGACAACCTGGCCGTTTTCGTCAATAAGGTATTTTTGGTAATTCCAGGTTACTTTTGATTCCAAAACCCCGTTTTCTTCGCTGCTTGTAAGCCATTTATAAATGGGGTGCGGGTTGTCGCCTTTTATCGTTATTTTTTCCATTATGGGAAATGTAATAGCATATTTATTTGTGCAAACTTCTTTGATTTCATCACTTTCGCCAGGTTCCTGTTTTCCGAAATCGTTGCATGGGAATGCGATTATTTCAAAATCATCGCCACCATATTCCTCATACAACTCCTGCAATTTATTTAATTGCGGTGCCAGGCTGCATTCGGTTGCGATATTCACAATCAGCACTTTTTTACCTTTTAAGGTTGAAAAATCGAATTCAGTACCATCTATTGTCGTTGCTTTAAAATCATACAATGTCTTATTCTGCCCCATTATTTGGGTTGAAAAAAACAACGTAATAATCAACAAATTAAGTTTTATCGCTTTCATATTGAATTGAATATATTTTAATACCACAAGTAAAAACATGTAATGTATAAAACTAAGCATTTGTTGTTAATAAAAAAATGGGGTAAAAAAGCTTATTTAGTTATCTTTGGAAACTCATTGCGAAAAGCTAAAAAATGGAAAACTTTGTTGTTTCGGCACGAAAATACAGGCCCGATACTTTTCAAACGGTAGTTGCACAGGCATCGATTACAAATACGCTAAAAAATGCCATAAAAAGTAACCAATTGGCTCATGCATACCTGTTTTGCGGACCTCGTGGCGTTGGTAAAACTACCTGCGCACGCATTTTTGCCAAAACAATTAACTGCACCAATTTATCACCCGAAATCGAACCTTGTAACCAGTGTAATTCGTGTGTAACATTTAGTAGCAACCGCTCTTTCAATATCCACGAGTTGGATGCCGCATCAAATAATTCTGTCGACGATATCCGGAACCTGACCGATCAGGTGCGAATCCCACCACAAATGGGAAAGTACAGCGTTTATATTATTGATGAGGTGCACATGCTTTCATCACAGGCTTTTAACGCATTTTTGAAAACTTTGGAAGAGCCACCAAAACATGCCATTTTTATTTTAGCTACTACCGAAAAACACAAAATTATACCTACAATTTTATCGCGTTGCCAGATATTTGATTTTAACCGGATTGGGGTTTCAGATATTTCGGGCTACCTTGAATTTGTTGCAAAAAGTGAAGGCGTACAGATTGAAACCGCAGGATTGAACGTAATTGCCCAAAAAGCCGATGGCGCCATGCGCGATGCACTTTCCATATTCGACCAGATTGTTAGTTTTTCGGGCAAATCAATTACATATCAGGATATTATTGGCAACCTGAATGTTTTGGATTATGACTACTATTTCAAAATTATCGATCAGTTTTTGAAAAATGATGTGCCCCAGGTTTTGCTAACTTTTAACGAAATACTGAATAATGGATTCGACGGGCATCATTTCATTTCAGGATTAAGCAACCACCTGCGCGATTTATTAGTTTGCAAAAATGCCGAAACAGTGCAATTACTCGAAGTTGGCGGCGAAATAAAAGAAAGGTACCGCACACAGGCACAAGCTACCGAAAGCGGTTTTCTGCTTGAGGCACTTCAAATAAGCAACGAATGCGACATGCAGTACAAACAGAGCATGAACAAACGCCTGTTGATTGAACTTTCACTGATCCGGATAGCACAACTAACCTTAAAAAAAAAATAGTTGACCCATCTGATTTAGCAGAAATTCTCGAACCTATTTTTTCGGGCCAGCAACTGGCAGAAGATAAATCTGATGAAAAAGCAAAACCATCGGTACAAACTCCGGAAAAACAGACCACTTCCGGTACTTCTCCGGCAGTTAAAAAAATAGCCCGTCGAACAATTAACAACATAAACACCCCTTCGATTAAAAATGCACTTGAAGGAAAGCAAAAAGAAAATCAGCTTTCGGCAAAAGATCAGCATCAGATTTATTCAAAAAAAGATGAAAAGGAACATTTTACAGTTGAGCAACTCAAGGTAAAATGGAATGCTTTTTTAACGCGTCTTGACGACAGACCAAACCTGCAATCAACCCTTTCGAATTTGCCCGAGATGAAGGATGATTATCAATTAATTCTTGAAATTGAAAATACAGTACAGGAAGATCTGATAAGTAGTATAAAACCTGAATTGGTTTCGTGGCTGCGGATTGAACTTAAAAATTCCCTCATACAATTAGATACTGTTATTACCAAAAAAGTAAAAGGCAAGATTATTTATACTGATGCTGAAAAATATGACGAATTGATAAAAAAAAATCCGGGTTTGGCACTGCTTCGGAAAAAATTTAACCTCGATTTTGGGCAGTAAAATAGTTCAAAGTTTAGGGTTTAAAGTGATGAAAAGTCAATTTATTCAAGGCGCCAGGCGGGAAATCAACCATTCTTCTTCCCCCTTTTCAAATAAAATCCTGTCATGCAAACGGCTTTCACGTCCCTGCCAAAATTCAAATTTTACGGGTTTTACCAAAAATCCGCCCCAGTTTTTTGGGCGTTTTATGTTTCCACCTTCAATTTTTTCTTTTTCCTTATCAAAATCATTTTGGAGAATTTCCCGGGATTCAATTTTACTGCTTTGGTTTGAAACGACAGCAGCAATCTGGCTCAAAACAGGCCGCGAATTAAAATATTTATCAGAAACCTCGTCAGAAGTTTTTTCCGCAAAACCCGAAACCCTGATTTGCCGCTCAAGTTCGGGCCAGAAAAAATGCAACCCAACCACAGGGTTTTTTGCTATCGAATTTCCTTTGTTGCTGTTGTAATTGGTAAAAAAAGTAAATCCGCTCTCACCAAAATCTTTCAATAAAACAATTCTTGAATCCGGAAAACCATCAACACCAAAAGTTGCTACCGCCATTGCGGTTGGTTGCTTAACTTTTGCATTTAGGGCATCGTTTAACCAATGATCAAACTGTTTGAATGGATTCTTTTCAATGCTGTTTTCATTCAATTCAGCAAATTTATATTCGGTCCTAATGGAATGTAATTTCATGACTATAGATTTACTCAATTAACTCAAATCAGTCTGTAATGTTTAATCGTGCCCTTAAACAAATACTTCTTTTTACTTGTTCAAATAAAAGACATATATGTATTTATTAATTTAAAGTTTTGGCTATGAAAAAGTTAATGTTTGTTTTTTTGATTGCAGTTTCCGTTACAGCTTTTGCAAATGGCAAAGTCGGGAAACTTGGAATTGGGGATAAAGCAGTTTTAACAGATGTTAAAATGGAGGATATTTCAGGAACAAAAATTTCCTTAAACGATGCAAAAAAGGAAAATGGGATTTTGGTGCTTTTTTCATGCAACACATGTCCGTTTGTAATGCAATGGGAAGGCCGCTACCCTGATTTAAAAGCGTGGGCCGATAAACACAATGTGGGAATGGTTGTATTAAATTCAAACTACCAGAAACACGAAAGTGACGAATCGATGGAAGCCATGAAAAAACATGCGAAAGAGAAAAACTACAATTTTTATTATTTACTCGATGGTGAAAGTGCAATTGCAAATGCTTTCGGAGGTCAAACAACACCGCACGCATTTTTATTTAACAACACAATGGAACTAGCGTACAAAGGTGCTATTGACGATAGTTATAAAAGTGCCAATGATGTTAAACAACCCTATTTGAAAGATGCAATAGCAAATCTTTCCAGCGGTAAGGAAGTTACTGTAGCCGAAACGAAACCCGTTGGCTGTAGTATTAAGCGAAAAATAGAATAATTCTTTGATTTGTTTATAAAGGGCTCTTGTCAGTTGGCAAGGGCTTTTTTATTTTTCAAAAAAGCTGAAATTAACTTTTCCGTATTTTCGGTTTTCTTTAAAATATTTGTGTTTTGAAAAATCATATTCTTTCGGATGTTCGATTATAAAAAGGCCGTTTTCAGCCAATATTTTTGTTTCCAAAACCGCGTCTGGCACATCCGCAAAATTTTTCAAATCAAATGGAGGATCGGCAAAAATAAAATTGAAATGCCCCTGATACCTGCTTAAAAAAGCAAATGCATCTGATTTGAAAGCTTTGACATTATTTAAACCAAGTGTTTTTGAAATTTCAACAATAAAACGGTGATGAATAAAATCTTTTTCAACCAAAACCGCTTCAATGCAGCCCCGACTAACGAATTCGTAACCAATGCTTCCAGAACCTGAAAAAACATCGAGTACGTTTTTATTTGAGAAATCATAACGGTTTTCAAGGATATTGAAGAGCCCTTCTTTTGCAATATCGGTTGTTGGCCGTGCCTTAAAATTTTTGGCCGGTTTGAAAATCCTGCCTTTGTACAAGCCACCTACAATCCTCATTAGTTAATTTTTTGGTTGTATTGAGAAAGTAATATTGAATGAATTGAAATGTCAAAATTTACAATTAACTCCTCTGTTTTAATGATACTCATATTACCAAAATAGGGATTAAGCAAACTTTCAATCTCAGTTTTTTGACCAAGTGCTGAGGAAACATATAATTCGGTTTCGTTCCGTGAAAAATCTAATTGTTGAAATGAGTTAATTACATTATAAACCAAATCGTTTGGGTGCTGATTTTGAAAACTGTTGGCAAGCACTAATTTTCCATTCCCGAAAACAACCAAATAAAAATATTTTTTAGTCGAAAGAATAAATGATACGTTTCTTTTTTTTCTTTCAATACCATCCTGAATCAAATTTGTGACCGGGTGAATTATTTCAATGCTTTTAAAAAATTGGGTTAAAACATTTATAATATCTTGTGGAACAGGGAAAACCAAGGTTGCACTTACATTTTCGATTTTGTTTTCAATGAAACTGCCACTTACCTTTTTATCAAAAAGAACGGAAGTCAAATTTATTTGCATTTCCCTTTCCCTTCCAAAATATTCTGCAGGGATTAATGTGAAATTTTCGCTATAAAAAAATAACCTTACAGTTTCAAATGGGTTTTTTAACAACGCTTCCGATTCGAGCCATTCTTTTAAATGCCTGGCCAGTAAAATGTCATTGCTAATTTTTACCGGCGAATTTTTTGAAGCCAGAATTTGCTTTTCATCAGGGTCAACAATCAAAAAAGAAAATCCATCCAGGCAAACCTGAATGGATAATATATAATTTTTTGTATTTGCGATTTCGAATGAACCGTCTTTTATAAGATCAGACATTTGATTTACTCCCAGTTTCCTGCATTGTTAACTGTCTCAGTCAACGAACCTACTAACAGTCCGGGGTATTTTTCGTTTGTCCTTCGTTGGGCATTCAAATTGATTATTAATTGTTCATCAAGACCGTTCAGTATGATATTATTATGTGCTTTTGCCTGAAAAACCGGAACTCCAATCCCTGAACCTGTAATAATTACAGTTGCTCCAAGTTGAAATTCAGTTGGCTCGCCCGGAACAGGGATATATTTCAAATTATCAGCATTATATCCTTTGCCAAAAGTTGCTTCCAGAGCACTGATACGTGCGCTGTCGCGAACAATTAATCCCATTTTCACAGCTTTCTTTTCGGTAATACCTGCTTCTACCATACTATCATTCAATTCACCAACTTTACGAATAGTGACTACCGAATCATGTTTAATAAAATTAATTAAGGTATCCCAACTGCCCGTAAATTTTCCATATACATTTTTATAAGCCACCTCCGCTTTTCTTATATCTTTGAGCTTTTCAACTGTAACATCGTAACGCGCTTTTTTCGCTGCTTCAAATTGAATCGGCTGCTGAATGCTCTTATAAATAAAAAAGGCAAGTATAACAGCTACGATAAAAAGTAAAATTTGTAATACGGTTTTCATTTTTATTATTTTAATAGTTTGTTTTTTTGATTGCATGCAAATTTAAAAAAAAATATAAATTACTTTCCTTTACGCTTAGTTATTTTAATGGTATGATTAAAAATCATTTAAAAACCATATTAACCCAAAATTTGTCATTTACTCCAACTGCCTGTCAACTGCAATTGATTGAATCTTTGGCAAGTTACATCTTTTCAGATGAACCTGATCGGATTATGTTGATAAAAGGATACGCAGGTACGGGGAAAACTACAATGCTTTATTCGTTGACACAAGCATTAAATAATCTCAAAATAAGATCGGTTTTATTGGCACCAACAGGCAGGGCAGCTAAGGTTTTAGCGGGTTATACACAAATGCCGGCATTTACAATCCATAAAAAAATATACAGGCAAAAATCAACTTCCGATGGGTTTGGGCATTTTGCTTTGGATAAAAATCTTTTTAAGAATACATATTTTATTGTGGATGAGGCATCAATGATTTCAAATGAAACTGCGGAAAATAATGTTTTTGGCAGCGGAAGGGTACTTGATGATTTGCTGGAATATGTTTATTCAGGTGAAAATTGCCGCTTGGTTTTAGTTGGAGATACCGCTCAATTGCCACCAGTTGGTTTAGACATTAGTCCGGCACTCGAAATTAGTTCGCTCGAAAGTTATGGGTTCAGCGTTAAAATGGAAGAATTAACCGATGTGGTGCGACAAGCTGAAGGCTCAGGAATTTTAAACAATGCTACTGAAATAAGGAATAAAATTAGCGATAAAACCCAATCTGCCGGGTTTTTCCCCATTAACTTAAATGACTTTAAGGATATCGAACGCATTTCAGGCGCTGAACTAATTGAAAGCATTACCTCTTCCTACAGCAAATATGGCATTTTTGAAACTGCGATTGTTACCCGTTCAAATAAACGCGCCAACCTGTATAACAAAGGGATTCGCGGGTCAATATTGTATCGGGAAAATGAAATCGAAAGGGGCGATTTGTTGATGGTTGTAAAAAATAACTATTATTGGAACGACGAAGGACTGAAA
This sequence comes from Bacteroidales bacterium, assembly GCA_038217255.1. Classification (GTDB taxonomy): domain Bacteria; phylum Bacteroidota; class Bacteroidia; order Bacteroidales; family Prolixibacteraceae; genus Draconibacterium. The sequence continues at coordinate 13,097 of JBBQPP010000009.1, forward strand.
CTCGATTTTATTGCCAACGGAGATATTGCTGAAGTTGTGAAAATATATAATTACGAAGAGTTGTATGGGTTTCGGTTCGCCAATGTTTGCCTTCGGTTCACAGATTATGATGACGTTGAATTCGACTGCAAAATATTTTTGGAAACACTGAGCATCGAATCCGCTTCGTTTCCGTATGAACAAAACCGGAAACTTTTTGAAGCGGTTTCGGAAGATTATGCCGACATCAGGAACAAGCGCGAACGATGGAAAAAAGTGAAGGAGAACCCTTACTTTAATGCACTTCAAGTTAAATTTTCCTATGCAATTACCTGCCACAAAGCACAGGGCGGCCAGTGGAAAGCAGTTTATATAGACCATGGTTTTGTGAACGAGGACATGCTTGACACCGAATTTTACCGCTGGCTTTATACAGCTTTTACCCGCCCAACTGAAAAACTTTATCTTGTAAATTTTAACAAGAATTTTTTTGAAGACGGAAACTCAAACTGACAAAAGCCGAAATTGGTTTTTAATGACCCCTCAAATTATTACATTATTGTGAACCTTTGCATTTTTCGGGCAAAATCAAAAAAAGCCCATCTCAAATTGAATTACTATTGTACTTTTAAACCATTTTTAAAATCGAAATGAATATATTACAATCCATCATCCTTGCTATTGTTGAAGGTTTAACCGAGTTTCTGCCGATTTCTTCCACAGGCCACATGATAATTGGTTCATCTTTACTGGGAATTGCCGAAAACGAATTTGTGAAAAACTTCACGGTGATTATACAGTTTGGCGCAATACTTTCGGTTGTTGTGCTTTATTGGAAACGGTTTTTTAAATCGATTGATTTTTATGTCAAGCTTTTTGTGGCATTTATTCCTGCTGCGGTAATTGGGTTACTTGTAAGCGATTATATTGATATGCTCCTTGAAAATGTAATTGTTGTAGCTGTTACACTTTTACTCGGGGGCATTTTCCTTCTTTTTGTTGATAGAATATTTGAGAAAAACGAATCGAATCCCGACAGCGAACCCAATATAAAAAGCTCATTTATTATTGGTGTTTTCCAGGTAATTGCCATGATTCCTGGTGTGTCCCGTTCGGCAGCAACAATAATTGGGGGGCTCACACAAAAACTCACACGTAAAGCCGCCGCTGAGTTTTCCTTCTTTTTGGCGGTACCTACCATGTTTGCAGCCACCTGTTACAAACTACTGAAAATATATCAGTCTGATACAGGTTTCACAAGCCATGATATTCAAATACTTGCAATTGGGAATATAGTTGCATTTGTTGTGGCCATGATGGCTATAAAATTCTTTATAAATTTCCTTACAAAACACGGGTTTAAAGTTTTTGGATATTACCGTATTATTGTTGGGATTGCTATTTTGGCAATGTACTTTGCAGGAATTGATTTGAAAATAGTTTAGGCTTGTAATATCAAATTTGCAGTTTTTAATTTTCTTAAAAAGAACTAATCAACTTTATAGGTCTTCCCCTCTTTAACAGCTTCTGTGTTTTCAAAAACAGTTCTGGCTTCGTTTTCGAATAATTTTATATCATTATATCTTGCTGAGAAATGACCAATCAGCAGCTTTTTTGCATTTGCCAAATGAGCCATATTTGCAGCATCGATTGTGGTTGAATGCATCGTTTTCGTTGCGAAATCACGCATAGCTTCCAAAAAAGTTGCTTCGTGGTACAATAGGTCCACATTTTTAATTACATCTATTATTGGCCGATGAAATGCAGTATCGGTGCAAAAAGCGTACGATCTTGGCTGTGCTGGAGATGTAGTAAGTTTTGCGTTTGGTATAATTTCCCCATCTGAAGTAATAAAATCAGCACCTTCCTTTATCTCCTTTATTTTGGCAATTGGGATTTCGTATTCCTTTATCACTTCCTTTTTAATATTGGCCGGCTTTGGTAATTCACGGAAAAGGAACCCACAGGCTGAAATGCTGTGTTTTACAGGAAAAGAAAGCACTTCAACACGTTTATCAATGAAAATTTGTTGCGGTTTTTTAAAGTTTAAAGGATGAAAAATCAGGTTCAAACTTAAATCACCTTTTAAAAAATCGAGTTGTGGTTGAAGTAGGTTTTTTATTTCAGACGGAGCATAAATGTGGATGTCGGTTTTTAATCCCAATAAGTTCAGGGTCGCAATTAACCCAATTAGCCCGTAATAATGGTCGCCATGTAAATGCGAAATAAAAATGTGTTTTATTTTACTAAAACCGATTTTATTCCGGCGGAGTTGAATTTGTGTTCCTTCTCCGCAATCGATCAAAAAAAACCGCCCAAGTATGTTTAATACCTGGGCGGTTGGATATCTATCTGAAGTAGGAAGAGCTGAGTTACTGCCGAGTATGGTTAATTCAAAAGGCATTTCTTAACTAAGGGTTTCCTTTTTTTCAAGTAAATCTTTCGCTTCTTCAACCGTTTTTGTTATTAACAAAATGGTATCCAACATTGAAATTCTTACAAGATTTTCCACATCGGGTTGCAATCCACATAAAATAAAGGTTCCAATTGCATCTTCGCACAACCGGTTTGCGACCAGTACTGAACGCAAACCCGATGAGTCGCAGTAATTACAACTGCTCAAATCGAGTACGATGTTTTTTTCACCTTTAGTGTTAATTACAACAAGCTCCGATTTTAAATCAGGAGCGTTGTACGTGTCCAGTCTATCGGAATTTACCTTTACCAAGGTATGATTTCCATTCTTTTTAATCTCGAATGCCATCCCTCAATTTACGAAATTCTGCTTGATTTGCAACTCTTGATTACTTATCTTTTTTTTCTTTTTCTTCCATCTGCGTTTTCAATGCAGCCAACTCGCTGATGTCGCCCAAAGTAGTTTTCTCGATACTGATACTTTCAGTAGCTTGTTTTTCTGCTTTTTTAGAGCGGGTTTGCGTTTTGCGTTTTGCACTGTCTTCGGCGCGTTTCTCATCTTCGGCAATCCTTGAATGTGAAACGATAATGCGTTTTGCAGATTTATTGAATTCGATTACCTTGAAATCAAGTTTTTCGTCTTGTTTTACTGAGGTACCATCTTCTTTTACAAGGTGACGTGGAGTTGCAAATCCTTCAACACCGTATGGAAGTGCAATTACAGCACCTTTGTCCATCAATTCAACAACTGTTCCTTCGTGAATTGAATCGGCAGTGAAAATTGTTTCGAAAACATCCCATGGATTTTCTTCCAATTGTTTGTGTCCAAGACTCAAACGACGATTGTCTTTGTCGATGTCAAGTACCACAACCTGGATTTCTTCACCAATAGCTGTAAATTCTGATGGGTGTTTGATTTTTTTCGTCCAACTCAGGTCAGAGATGTGAATTAAACCATCAACTCCTTCAGCAATTTCTACAAATACACCAAAGTTGGTAAAGTTGCGAACTGTTGCACTGTGTTTGCTTCCAACACCAAATATAGAATCTATGTTTTCCCATGGATCTGATTTGAGTTGTTTCATACCCAACGACATTTTGCGTTCATCGCGGTCGAGCGTTAAAATAGAAGCTTCAACTTCATCACCAACTTTCAGGAAGTCCTGAGCGCTGCGTAGATGCTGGCTCCAGCTCATTTCAGAAACGTGGATCAATCCTTCAACACCAGCTGCAATTTCTACAAATGCACCGTAATCGGCAATAACTACTACTTTACCTTTTACGTTATCTCCAATGTTGAGTTTTTCATCTAAATTATCCCACGGATGAGGAGTCAATTGTTTCAAACCAAGTGCAATACGTTTTTTATCATCATCGAAATCAAGGATAACAACGTTCAATTTCTGGTCTAATTCAACAATTTCGCTTGGGTGAGAAATTCTACCCCACGAAAGGTCGGTAATGTGGATAAGTCCGTCAACACCGCCAAGATCCATAAATACACCATAAGAAGTGATGTTTTTAACGGTTCCTTCAAGTACCTGTCCTTTTTCCAATTTACCAATAATCTCTTTTTTCTGTTGTTCAAGTTCCGCTTCGATAAGCGCTTTGTGCGAAACAACAACATTTCGGTATTCGTTATTGATTTTGACAACTTTGAATTCCATGGTTTTACCCACAAATACGTCGTAATCGCGAATTGGTTTTACATCGATTTGTGAACCTGGCAAGAATGCTTCGATTCCAAAAACATCTACAATCATACCACCCTTTGTGCGGCATTTAATGTAACCTTTAATGATTTCATCTTTGTCGAGAGCTTCGTTAACACGTTCCCATGAACGGGTTGCACGCGCCTGTTTGTGCGAAAGAATCATCTGGCCTTTTTTGTCTTCAAGGCTTTCGATGTAAACATCTACTTTATCGCCAACTTTCAAATCAGGATTGTAGCGGAATTCGTTTACGCTAACAATACCGTCCGATTTATAGCCGATATCAACTACAACCTCACGTTTGTTCAACGAAATAACTGTGCCGGCTAAAACTTCTTTTTCAGAAACTGTGTTTAAAGTGTCGTTGTACAAATTTGAAAGTTTGTCTCTCTCTGATTCAGAGTAGGAGTCAAGACCAACTTCGAGACTTGCCCAGTCAAATTCTTCGGGTTCTGCCGATGTTTCTTTGGCTTTGGTTTTTGGTTTTTCCTCAGTCACCACTTCGGTTTTTTCTTCAGCAGCAACTTCTTCAATGGCTTCGGGTGCTGCTTCAATTTTTTCTTCGGCAACAACTTCTTCTTCTTTTTCCGCTGTTTTTTCTTCAGTAGCAACTTCTTCAATGGTTTCGGATGCTGCTTCAATTTTTTCTTCAGCAACAACTTCTTCTTCTTTTTCCGCCGTTTTTTCTTCAGCAGAAACTTTTTCAATGGTTTCGGGTGCTGCTTCAATTTTTTCTTCAGCAACAATTTCTTCTTTTTCTGCCGTTTTTTCTTCGGCAACAACTTCTTCAACAGCCTCAATTGATCCTTCGGCAACTTCTTCGACTACCTCAGATTCTTCTTTTACTGCTTCATTTGTTGTTTCAGCTGCTTTTTCAGCAGCTACTTTTGTTTCTTGAACCGGAGTTTCTTTTACCTCGTTTTCAAGATTTTCATTTTTCTTTTCAGTCATGTAATTCAAATAAAATTAATGAGTTAGACATTATATATTAATTAAAACGCGCGCAAAAGTATAACTTAATTCATTTATTTCAAAGGGTTTGTATATTTATTTCAGAATTGAGTTTTATATTTTACATGGTAAACCACAATAACTACTTTGCGTGCTCTGTTTCTTTTGTTAATTTTGAACCTCGAATAAACAACTGGTTAGTATTGGCGGAATAAAAATTTATTATTTCGACCCGAAATCAAACTAAAAAACAATTATTATGAAAGGAATTATTCTTGCCGGCGGCTCAGGTACAAGACTTTACCCAATTACTCGTTCGGTATCAAAACAAATATTACCGGTGTATGATAAACCCATGATTTACTACCCACTATCAGTGTTAATGCTGGCAGGGATTCGGGAGATTTTGGTTATTTCAACGCCTACCGATATTGGATTGTATGAAAATTTACTTGGCGATGGTTCGCAATTGGGAATTCGAATTACATACAAAATTCAACCTTCACCAGATGGTTTGGCACAGGCTTTTATTTTGGGAGAAGAGTTTATTGGCGGCGATAATGTTTGTTTAATCCTTGGCGATAATATTTTCTACGGATATAATTTTAGAAGTATTTTAAAAGACGCTGCCAATTTGAAGGATGGTTCAATTGTTTTTGGTTACTACGTAAACGACCCCGAACGTTATGGTGTAGTCGAATTTGATGCTTCAGGAAAAGTAATCAGTATTGAGGAAAAACCTGAAGTCCCAAAATCAAATTATGCAGTTACGGGGCTATATTTTTACTCAAACGATGTTGTTGAAAAGGCAAAAAAGCTAAAGCCTTCAAAACGTGGTGAACTTGAAATTACCGATTTAAACCAGTTATATTTAGATGAAAAAAGGTTGAATGTAAAACTTCTCGGGCGTGGTTTTGCATGGCTTGATACCGGTACACACGACAGCTTATTGCAGGCATCGAACTTTATTGCAACCATCGAGCAAAGACAAGGATTAAAAGTTTCTTGTATCGAAGAAATTGCTTTTAAAATGGGATTTATAAACAAGGAGCAATTGCTGGAACTTGCCTTGCCTTTGAGCAAAAACCAATACGGTCAATATTTAATTCAATTAACAGAAAGACAAATTCTCCCCTTCTAATTTACAGCAATGAAAATTACAGAAACACCGCTGCCAGGACTTCTAATTATTGAACCCAATGTTTTCAAAGATCCACGTGGATATTTTTTTGAATCATTTCAACACCAACGTTATCTTGATGCCGGAATTGATTCACATTTTATTCAAGACAACGAATCCAAATCAATGCGCGGTGTCGTGCGCGGTTTGCATTATCAGTTAAATCCTGTTGCACAGGCAAAATTAGTCCGCGTGGTTCAAGGGACAGTTTTCGATGTTGCCGTTGATTTGCGCTTAGGTTCGCCAACATTTGGAAAGTGGTTTGGGATGGAACTTGATAGCACAAGCAAAAAGCAGTTGTACATTCCGCGCGGATTTGCACACGGATTCTCTGTGCTAAGCGAAACCGCCATATTCATTTACAAATGCGATAATGCTTACAACGGTGAAAACGAACGTGCAATAAATGCTTTTGATCCAAAACTGGCAATCGATTGGCAATTGAAAGAATCGGAATGGAAGGTTTCGGAAAAAGACAAGGTTGCTCCATTTTTTGATGAAGCGGAATATAATTTTGAATATGACTTGTAAATGAGAATGCGGAAAGCAAAAATAGCAGATTTAAGTATTTTGGAGAATTTGTTCTCAGTCTTGATACTTGTGTCTTAAAGTCTCACATACCCTTATTAAATATGAAAATTTTAATCACAGGTGCAAACGGACAATTGGGCAGCGAAATAAAAGTGCTGACAAAAAAATATCCTGACTGGCAATTTTATTTCACTGATGTTGATGTATTGGATATTACTGATGAGAATGCAGTAAAGGTTTATTTCAAACAAAACCAACCCGATTTTGTAATTAATTGCGCAGCATATACGGCTGTTGACAAAGCAGAAAGTGATATAGAAACAGCAGAAAAAGTAAACGCCCTGGCCCCAAAACTCTTAGCGAAATATGCTAAAAAAACAGGGTCAAAACTCATTCATATTTCAACCGACTATGTTTTCGATGGAGAAGCATATGTTCCTTATTCAGAAGGAAACAAGGTAAATCCTAAATGTATTTATGGGAAAACCAAATTACAGGGAGAAATCAATTGTTTTGAAGAAAATCCTGAATCTTTGGTTATCCGAACTTCCTGGTTATATTCCACTTTTGGTAATAATTTTGTAAAAACAATGCTTCGGCTGGCGGGTGAACGCGATAAATTAAATGTTGTTTTCGACCAGGTGGGAACACCTACAAACGCTGCTGATTTAGCCGATGCAATTTTATCAATCATTCAAATTTCAGAAAAAGAAAAAAGAAGATTTGTACCTGGAATTTACCACTATTCAAATGAAGGTGTGGCCAGTTGGTATGATTTTGCAAAGGCAATTTTTGAAATTGCTTGTGTTAAATGCGAAGTTTTACCTGTTCTTTCCGACCAATTTCCAACCCCGGCAAAACGACCAAATTTTAGTGTATTGAATAAGTCGAAAATTAAAAATACATTTGATATAAAAATTCCTTATTGGAAAGAAAGTTTGAAAATCTGCCTGGAAAAATTGACTTAATCAAATGAAATTCTTGAATACAATTTAAATAAAATTGTAAATTCGTTAATAAAATAATTGAATCAAAGATGCTAACAAAAACAAAATTAATAGCCGAAATAAAAAACTTCCCTGAGGAGTTTTCCATTGATGAATTAATAGAAAAATTAATTTTGATTGAAAAAGTAGAAATAGGAAGAGAACAATCAAAGCGGGGAGATGTTGTTTCGGAGGCAGAACTTGAATATGAAATAAAAAAATGGTTCGAATAAATTGGACTAAATTAGCCAAAAATGATTTAAAAAACATTTCTGATGAACAAGTGGATATCTTAACAATCTATCATTCAGCAAGAAATTTGACAGAAACAAAAATAAAATAAAGCTTCTAATGGAAAATCAACAATTGTTAAAAGAAGTACGTGAAAAAGCACAGGAGTGGCTTTCGGAAACCTATGATTCGCAAACCAGAAAGGAAGTTCAGAAATTGTTGGACAATGCAGATCCATCCGAACTGATTGATTCGTTTTACCGCAGCCTTGAATTTGGTACCGGCGGGTTACGCGGTATTATGGGCGCGGGAACCAACCGCATGAACATTTATACTGTGGGCGCTGCAACCCAGGGATTGAGTAATTACCTGAAAAAGAATTTCGCCGGCTTACCTCAAATTAGTGTAGCAATTGGTTACGACTGCCGCAACAACAGCCGCCTTTTTGCTGAAAGCAGTGCAAACATTTTTGCCGCCAACGGAATCAAAGCGTATTTGTTTGAAGATTTACGACCAACGCCTGAGCTTTCGTTTGCCATTCGCGAGTTGGGTTGCCAAAGCGGAATTATTCTTACCGCTTCGCACAACCCCAAAGAATATAATGGATACAAAGCATATTGGGACGATGGTTCGCAAATTGTTGGTCCACATGATGAAAATATTGTTGATGAAGTGGCTAAAATCAAACCCGAAGACATAAAATTTGAAGGACCGGATGATTTAATTGAAATTATAGGTGAAGAGATGGACAATAAATTTCTGGCAGAAGTAAAAAAAGTTTCTATCTCGCCTGAAGTAGTTGCCCGACATAAAGACATTAAAATTATTTATACACCAATTCATGGTACCGGAGTGAAACTAATTCCCGCGGCTATTCGGGCATTTGGTTTTACGAACATCATCAATATTCCCGACCAGGATGTGGTGAGTGGTGAATTCCCAACCGTAGTTTCGCCAAACCCCGAAGAAAAAGCTGCCATGAAAATGGCTCTGGATAAAGCGGCGAAAATTGATGCCGATGTTGCAATGGCATCCGACCCCGATGCCGACAGGATTGGCGTTGCGGTAAAAAACGACAAAGGTGAATACATCATTATAAACGGTAACCAAACTGCGCTGCTTTTCATTTACTATATCATTACAAAAATGAAAGAATCAGGCGCATTGAAAGGAAATGAATATGTTGTAAAAACAATTGTTACTACGGAATTGATAGCCAAAATCGCCCGGAAAAACAATATCGAATATTTCGACGTTTACACAGGGTTTAAATATATTGCCGAAATTATTCGCGAACTCGAAGGTAAAAAGAAATATATAGGTGGTGGTGAAGAGAGTTTTGGTTTTATGCCGGCAGATTTTGTACGCGACAAAGACGCTGTTTCATCTTGTGCTTTAATGGCCGAAATTACAGCATGGGCAATCGACCAGGGAAAAACTTTGTATGAACTGCTGCAGGATATTTATCTCGAATACGGGTATTCAAAAGAAAAGATGAAATACATTGTGCGCAAAGGGAAATCGGGCGCTGAAGAAATTGAACAGATAATGACCAAATTCCGCAACGATCCGCCAAAAGAATTGGGCGGCTCGCCAATGGAATGGGTAAAAGATTA
>JBBQPP010000010.1:0-22651 GCA_038217255.1 Bacteroidales bacterium
TTTGTTTCTTTCTTCATTGTTAATTTCAGACTAAAAGGTATTGTATAAGACTTTCAAGGGGCAAAATTACCCATAGTTTTATATCTTTGCAAGATATTTTAAACAGTATCATTTTACTGTTGTTATGTAGTAAGAAAACAAGGAACAATGGCAAACCAGGAAAAGATATTAAACGAAGTTACACAAGGCGACTACAAATATGGCTTTATTACTGATATAGAGACAGATATTATAGATATTGGACTAAATGAAGATGTAGTACGCATTATTTGGGAGAAGAAAAAAGAGCCTGAATTTATGCTGAATTTCAGGTTGGATGCTTTTAGAAAATGGCAGAAAATGAAAATGCCCGATTGGGCTTATTTAAAAATACCAGCCATTGATTTTCAATCAATTAGCTACTACGCAGCCCCAGTTCAAAAACCAAAATTGAACAGTTTGGATGAAGTGGATCCTGAATTGATCGATACCTTTAACAGACTTGGTATTCCGCTGGAAGAGCAAAAGCACCTTGCAGGTGTAGCAGTTGACGTGGTAATGGACAGCGTTTCAGTAAAAACAACCTTTAAAGAAGTGCTGGCGGAACAGGGGATTATTTTTTGCTCGATAAGCGATGCTTTACAGGAACACCCTGATTTAGTTCAAAAATACATCGGGCAGTCTGTGCCGGTCGCCGACAATTATTTTGCCGCTTTAAATTCGGCAGTATTTAGCGACGGTTCGTTTTGTTACATTCCGAAAGGAGTTCGCTGCCCCATGGAATTATCAACGTATTTTAGAATAAACGCAGCAAATACAGGTCAGTTTGAACGTACTTTAATTGTTGCCGACGATGACAGTTATGTAAGTTACCTCGAAGGTTGCACAGCACCCAAACGCGACGAAAACCAGTTGCATGCAGCGGTGGTTGAAATTATTGCTCTTGACCGTGCAGAAGTGAAATATTCGACAGTTCAAAACTGGTATCCGGGCGACAAAAACGGAAAAGGGGGAATTTACAATTTCGTTACCAAACGCGGAATTTGCAGGGGAGTTTCCTCAAAAATTAGCTGGACCCAGGTTGAAACAGGTTCAGCAATTACATGGAAATACCCGAGTTGCGTTTTGATTGGCGATAACTCAATCGGGGAATTTAATTCAGTTGCAGTTACAAATAATCGCCAACAGGCCGACACCGGTTCAAAAATGATCCATATTGGAAAGAACACAAAAAGCACAATCATTTCCAAAGGGATTTCAGCAGGTAAAAGCGATAATTCGTATCGCGGACTTGTAAAAATTATGCCGGGAGCAAAAAATTCCCGTAATTTTTCGCAGTGCGATTCGCTGCTTTTGAACGATACTTGCGGCGCACACACTTTCCCTTATATTGAAGTAGGAAATAAATCGTCGATTGTTGAACATGAAGCTACAACTTCGAAAATTGGCGAAGACCAGATTTTTTATTGCAACCAACGAGGTATCGATACTGAAAAGGCAATCGGTATGATTGTTAACGGTTATGCGAAAGAGGTGTTAAACAAACTTCCGATGGAATTTGCCGTTGAAGCACAAAAATTGTTACAAATAAGCTTGGAAGGAAGTGTAGGTTAGGAAGAAGCCTATCCAACCTTCCGCCAACTGGCGGAGAGGAGCAAGAATTGTAAAAATTGAAATATATAATAAAATAAAAATGGGTTGAAAGTCTTGATACTTTATACTCTAAATCTCAATACTCAAAAATGCTATCAATAAAAAACTTATACGTTTCTGTCGAAGGACAGGAAATTTTAAAGGGAATCAATCTTGAAGTTAAACCCGGCGAAGTTCATGCGATTATGGGTCCAAACGGATCGGGCAAAAGTACACTTGCCAATGTTTTGGCCGGAAAAGAGGAATATGAAGTCACAGCAGGTACAATAACTTATCTCGATGAAGATTTGCTGGAAAAATCGCCCGAAGACAGGGCAAAAGAAGGTATCTTTTTAAGCTTTCAGTATCCGGTTGAAATACCCGGTGTTCCAATGGTGAATTTCCTGAAAACCGCAGTTAACGAGCACCGCAAACACAAGGGTGAGAAAGAGCTAACTGCCGGAGAGTTTTTGAAACTGATGCGCGAAAAAATGGACATGGTTGACATGCACCCTCAATTGACCAACCGCTCGGTTAACGAAGGTTTTTCAGGAGGTGAAAAGAAAAAAAACGAGATTTTTCAGATGGCACTGCTTGAGCCAAAACTTGCCGTACTCGACGAAACAGATTCGGGACTCGACATTGACGCGCTTAAAACCGTGGCACACGGAGTAAACATGTTGAAATCAAATGGAAATGCAACAATAATTGTAACCCATTACCAGCGACTGCTTGATTACATTATTCCCGATTTTGTACATGTTTTGTACGATGGGAAAATTGTAAAATCGGCTGGTAAGGAACTCGCTTTTGAACTTGAAGAAAAAGGCTACGACTGGATTAAAAAAGAAAACGAAAATTAAAAATGAGTGTTATTGTTGAAAAAGCGGATTTGACGCTAAAATATATTGCACACTACAACGACGTTAAGGAACTGCTGTTCGATGGTTCATCGGATATCATAAATGTCAGGAGGAAAAAGGCGTTTCAGGATTTTGTGTCCCAGGGAATTCCAACACGGAAAAACGAAAACTACAAATACACAAATTTGCAACCACAGTTTACGCCCGATTATAAATTTGTCATCCAAAAAGAAGAAACGGACGCCAATTTGAGCGAGATATTCAGTTGCAATGTGCCACAATTAAATACCCACCTAAATCTGCTTTTTAATGGTTGGTTTTACGACAAAAACGTTAAAACAGGAAAATTGCCGCAAGGGGTAATTTTGGACAGCCTTGAAAACATGGCAAAAAACAGTCCTGAACTTGTCCAAAAATACTACGCACAAATAGCTGAAACAGAAACGGATGCAATGGTTGCTTTAAACACGGCATTTGCAAAAGACGGCTATTTTCTTTATGTGCCTAAAAATGTAATATTCGAAAAACCGATACAAATAATAAATCTGTTAAAATCTGAAAACGACACTTTCTCAACTCAACGAAATCTGATAATTGTTGAACCGGGAGCAAGTGCGCAACTGATTTTATGCGATCACACATTAAATTCAAACAAATATCTCAGCAATTCGGTTACCGAAATATTTGTTGAAGAAAATGCAAACCTGGATTACTATACGGTTCAAAATCAACACAATAATTCGGCAAGCATTAATTCGGTTTTTGTTCAGCAGGAACGGAATTCAAACATAACAACACATACTGTGTCTTTACATGGAGGATTCATACGCAACAACCTGACAATTAAAATAAACGGTGAAAATGCGGAAGCAAATATGTTTGGAATGGCTTTTTTAGACAAAAATCAACATATTGATAATGCAACACAGGTACTTCATGCAAAACCACATTGCCAAAGTAACCAGATTTACAAATATGTTTTGGATGATAAATCAACAGGTGCTTTCTCGGGAAGAATTCATGTTGCACGCGATGCTCAAAAAACAAACGCTTTCCAGCGAAATAATAACTTGTTGCTTACCGACACGGCAACCATGCAAACAAAACCACAGTTGATTATTGATGCCGATGACGTAAAATGCAGTCATGGTGCTACCGTGGGCCAAATCGATGAAGAAGTGCTGTTTTATTTGCGCTCCCGTGGGATTGACGAGGACAAAGCACGTTTGATGATGATGAATGCCTTTGCACACGAAGTTGTTCAACAAATAAAAGTTGAAGCACTGCGTGAACGAATTGATGAGCTGATAGAAAAACGGTTAAACGGCGAAATTGCACTTTGCCACGAATGCGATTATAACTGTGAATGTTAAAAATATATTGGAAACTTTTGAGGAATTAAAGTGAGGGCTTCACTTAAAGTGAAACCCTCACTGCTTTATAAACATGAACTACGATATCAAAAAAATACGAAGCTATTTCCCCGTTCTGCATCAGGAAGTTTACAATAAGCCTTTTATTTATTTTGACAGTGCCGCATCCTCCCAAAAACCTGTGCAGGTTTTGATGAAAGAGGAGCAACTGCACAATGATTATTATGGGAATATCCATCGTGCAGCACATTTTATGGCAGACAAAGCCACTGCTGAATTTGAAGCGGTTCGTGACAAAATCAAGAACTTTATCAATGCTGAATTTCGTGAAGAGATAATATTTACAAAGGGAACAACGGAAAGTGTTAATCTTGTTGCTTTTTCATTCTGCGAACAATTTTTAAATGAAGGCGATGAAATTATTGTTTCAGAAATGGAACACCATTCAAATATTGTTCCATGGCAACTTGCAGCAATCCGAAAAAAAGCAAAAATTGTAAAATTACCGTTTTCAGATTCAGGAGAACTTCAAATTGAAAAACTTCCTTCACTCATCAATAAAAAAACAAAACTGATTGCCGTCGCTCATGTTTCAAATGTTTTAGGCACAATTAATCCGATTTCAGAAATAACGAAAATTGCACACCACGATAATGTAGCTGTTTTTGTTGATGGGGCTCAGGCAGCGCAGCATTTACAAATTGATGTTCAAGAAATGGATGTTGATTTTTATGCATTTTCTGCCCACAAAATGTACGGGCCAAACGGTGTTGGTGTGTTATATGGTAAAAAACATTGGCTTGAACAAATGCCACCATACCAGGGAGGTGGCGAAATGATTTCTGAAGTTTCGTTTGATGGTACAACTTTTAATGAAATTCCTTATAAGTTCGAAGCGGGAACACCTAACATTACAAGTGTGATTGCTTTTGGAGCCGCAATCGATTTGATAAATCATATTGGTCTTGAAAACATTGCAGACTGGGAAAATCAATTACTCGATTACGCAACAATTCAATTAAAACAATTCGAGGGATTAAAGATTTATGGGGAAGCAACTGAGAAATCAAGTGTAATTTCTTTTAATATCGAAGGAATCCATTCTTATGATTTGGGGATATTATTAGATAAAATGGGAGTAGCAATGAGAACCGGTCACCTTTGTGCCGATACGGTAATGCAGCATTATGGAATTCAGGGTTGCGTTCGGATTTCGTTTGGGATGTACAATACTAAAGAAGAAATCGATGGTTTTATGACGGCTTTGAAAAGAGTTCGGGTAATGTTATAATCAAAAGATTCCATCTCTACACATGCGTATAATAGGGATGGAACCCTTCGTTCATTTTAAACAGGAATTATTTATTACGCAACTTTTCGAAGCAGATTTCCGTCTTAGTTAATTTATTGATTCTTTAACCAAATCTAACTTGTCTTTTCCTTAGAATTATCTTCCTTTTTCGGAGAATTTGGTAAAATAAACCCAATTAATCCGCCATATAAAGTACTCGTATGCCAGTTAGACTGAATTGGGCATGTTCCTGAGGTACAACCGATAAAATACCAATAAGCAAAACCGGCAATTGCTCCTATCAAAACCCCAACAACTTTCCATTTGTATATTTGTAAAAATTGAAGCATAAAAAATTATTTTTTGCAAAGAAACAGTTTTTCCAATTCACTGAATGTGATTTGAATTACTTTCAAAAAAAAATCCAGTTCAGGTGAACCAGATTTCCATGTTATATTCTTAACAAAAACTTATTGACTAATAATTTGTTTCTTTAATTTCGAAATAAGCTTGTGGGTGCTGGCAAGCAGGACACATTGTTGGTGCTACTGTTCCTTCGTGCAGGAATCCACAATTACGGCATTTCCAAACTACTTTTTCACCGCGTTTAAAAACTTTACCCTCTTCGAGATTATTATACAAAGTGCGGTACCTTTCTTCGTGCGCATTTTCAACTTTAGCAATCAGGTTAAAAACCAAAGCCACTTCTTTAAATCCTTCTTCCTGAGCAACTTTGGCAAAATCAGGATAAAGTTCTGTCCACTCTTCGTTTTCGCCTTCGGCTGAAGCTTTCAGGTTTTCCATTGTTGTACCGATTTTCCCGGCAGGATATGTGGCTGTAATTTCAACCATATTTCCTTCAAGAAACTTAAAAAAACGTTTTGCATGTTCCTTTTCGTTTAAAGCTGTTTCTGCAAAAATTGCGGCAATTTGTTCCAATCCTTCCTTTTTGGCCTGACTGGCAAAATAATCGTAACGCATTCGTGCCTGAGATTCGCCTGCAAATGCTTTTAAAAGATTTTGTTCGGTTTTTGTTCCTGATAGTGAATTCATATTTTTTTGTTTTTTGATTAATTGATGATTTAAAATTACGAAAATCAAGCTTCAAGTTTCTATCTGAATTTTAAATTGAGGTCAATTTTGATTCTTTCTTAATAAGAGTAAGGTATTTCATTGTCAGAAATTAAATTTTTTCGAACTTTGCATACATAAGAAAAAAATGCGATGACCATAGAACAAATACAACAAGATATAATTGAAGAATTTTCAGTTTACACCGATTGGATGGACAAATACGGCTATTTAATCGAACTGGGAAATGAATTGCGGGATTTGAATCCCAAAGAAAAAACAGATCAGAACTTAATAAAAGGCTGTCAGTCGAGGGTTTGGTTAGTTGCAGAAATGGAAAATGGTAAAATCAATTTCCGTGGCGAAAGCGATGCTGTTATTGTGAAAGGGTTAGTAGCTCTTTTATTACGTGTAGTTTCAGGAAGGACACCGGATGAATTAATAGAAAATGAACTTCATTTTATTGATGATTTAGGATTAAAACAACACCTTTCGCCAACTAGATCAAACGGACTTCTGGCCATGGTAAAACAAATTCGGTTGTATGCTGTTGCTTATAAAAAAATAGGTGGATAAGGAGAAGGGAGTAAAGAAATGGACAAAAGAATAGATTTAATCATAAATAACCTCAAAGAAGTTTACGACCCGGAAATCCCGGTTAATGTTTACGATTTAGGATTGATTTACAATGTAGATATCAATGAAAACAATGTTAACATTGTTATGACTTTAACAGCACCCGGCTGCCCGGTAGTTGACATACTGGTTGATGATATTACCGCCGCAGCCCGTGCAGTTGACGGAATTGAAAATGTAAATGTTGATCTCACATTTGATCCCCCCTGGGATAAATCGATGATGAGTGAAGAAGCCCGTTTGGAATTGGGATTCTTTTAAAAGGAAGCCCCCACCTAACCTCCCCCAAGGGTGAGGAGCTGAAACCTTGTAGAATAATTTTCCTAAGGATTTGTTGTTAAAATTATCCTTTTACAATTTCATGTTTTGCAATAAAATCAGGGTCAATTTCGATTCCTAAGCCTGGTTCTGTTGGAACAGTTACAATTCCACCATCGCTATCCAAATCAGAAGTTTCACATTCCAATGGAATTTCCCAGTTAAATCCTTTAAACTCGTGAAACGGGCCTGGATTAGGAATTGCAGCCACAAAATGCATCATATATAAATAACCCAAACCCGAACCTGAAATGTGCGGTGTACAAGCCATTCCAAATAGTCCGGCCATTTTTGCAACTTTCATTGAACGAATCATTCCACCAAAATAAAAAATATCGGGTTGAACAATGTCAAGTGCCCGATTTGCAATGAGCCATCTGAAATTGTGCATACTGGGTTCCTGTTCGCCACCGGCAATTGGTATTTTTAAACCCTCTTTTACCATTTTAGTTTCTTCGTACCAATCAAAAGGAACGGGTTCTTCATAAAAATCGATTTCATACTCCTCCAGTATTTTGCCAATTCTAATAGCTTCAGTCGTAGTGTATGATCCATTTGAATCGGCATAAATTGTCATTTCGTCCCCAAAAGTTTTTCTGACAAGCGGAATCAATTTCTCAGTTCGTCCGGGAGGAAAATCAGCATTGTTACTCATCCTGCCGCCAACCTTGAATTTGATCGCTTTCGCATTCGATTCTTCTAATTGTTTTTTAATCCGTTCAATAGTTTCTTCGGCAGTAATTCCCCTGTCACCATTGGCCTGATATACTGCAATTTTTGGATTGTGAATTTCTCCCATCAATTCCCCAATCGACTTTCCAGCGATACGACCAAGCAAATCAAGAATGGCAAATTCAATGGTGGCCAGTGGTACCCAAAGTGCCAGGTTTTGAAGTTTATAGTTACTTCTATACACATAAACTTCTTCTAAAAGACCTTCCCAATCGCGGGCATCCTTACCAATGAAAAAAGGTTGTAACCGAAAGGTAAATATGGGGTAGAGTGATTTTAACTGATCGTTATTGCCAACTGAAATTCCAACTGCACCATCTTTTGACCGGACACGACATAAAAAATTATCTTCAAAACGAAGCAATTCTAAAGTTTCAATAATAACAGGTTCTGTGAATAATTCCTTTTTCAGGACAGGTTTTGCCATAATTTCATCAAGCTTTGAGTAATCAACAGTTTGAACTGATTCTGATGCGTTATATGAATTTAAAGTTATGACTCCAGCAGATGCTATTGACGTAGATTTTAAAAAATTCCGACGATTAAGTTTCATTGCTATTAGTTTTAAGAATAGGTTCAAATCTACAAAAAAAGCATAAAAAAAAGGCAGCTTCTACAAGCTGCCTCAAAGCCATGAAAACAATTAAACAATGTTCAGAAAACAGAAAACTAGAAACAATTAAATCGTCATTATATCTTTTTCCTTGGTTTTTACCAAGTTTTCAACAGTCACACCAAATTCGTCTGTCAATCTTTGAACTTCGGCTTCAGCATCTTTTTCCAAATCTTCAGAAAGCCCTTCTTTTAAAAGCTTTTTCAAGCTTTCGTTTGCATCTTTTCTAACTGTCCTGATGCTCACTTTTGCATTTTCACCTTCCTGCTGCGCTTGTCTAACAAGATTTCTCCTTCTTTCTTCGGTAAGCACCGGAACGTTTATTCGGATCATTTCTCCGTTGTTATCCGGGTTGAAACCCAAGTTGGCATTCAAAATTGCCTTTTCAATAACAGAAATCAAGCTTTTTTCCCAAGGTTGAATTGCAACAGTCCGTGCATCAGGTGTACTTACGTTGGCAACCTGATTTAAAGGAGTTAAACTTCCGTAATACTCAACCATAACTCCGTCCAACATTGCCGGCGAGGCTTTTCCTGCCCTTACGTGTAACAATTCTTTTTCGAGGTGTGCAATAGCAGCTTTCATTTTCTCCTCGGTATGCTCTAAAATAAAATCGACTTCTTCTTGCATCAGGATAAACCTCTTTTCAATTAACTATTAGCAAATATAGAAAAAATATTTTTAGATGAAATTTAATCATTAAAAAAATCTAAAAACAGTTAAAAAAAATCAGCGCTTTACAATGGTACCAATGTTTTCGCCTGCTAAAACTTTTTTCAAATTCCCCTTTTGATCCATGTTAAAAACCAAAATTGGCAAATTATTTTCGTTGCACATGGTAGTTGCAGTTAAATCCATTATCCGCAAATTGCGTTTATAAATTTCATCGAATGTAATCGTATCAAACTTAGTTGCAGTTGAGTCATTCTCAGGATCGGCGGTGTAAATTCCATCCACTCTTGTCCCTTTCAGCATGATATCCGCTTCAATTTCAATCCCGCGCAATGCACTGGCCGTGTCGGTTGTAAAATACGGATTGCCAGTACCACCCGAAATGATTACAACCTCGCCATTTGTTAATGACTCAATTGCTTTTTCTTTTGAATAAAATTCGCCGATCGGTTCCATGCGGATTGCTGTCAATACCCTTGATTTTACACCGGCATTTATTAATGCTGAATTCAATGCCAAACTATTGATTATGGTAGCCAACATTCCCATTTGGTCGCCTTTAACCCTGTCAAA
The DNA here is from genome assembly GCA_038217255.1 of Bacteroidales bacterium. GTDB lineage: Bacteria > Bacteroidota > Bacteroidia > Bacteroidales > Prolixibacteraceae > Draconibacterium. The sequence goes on from JBBQPP010000010.1 coordinate 9,754, forward strand.
ACCTTTAGCTGCACCGCTCAATCCGCGAAAGATATTACCGCCACCAATCACGATCCCAACTTCGACGCCAGCTTTTACAAGAATTGCAATTTCTTCGGCATAATCGTTTAACCGGTTTTGATCGATGCCATATTGTTGGTCGCCCATTAACGACTCACCGCTTAATTTTAAAAGAATCCGTTTGTATTTTATCATGTTATTTTTTGCTTTATAAAGTTAAAATAGTTTTTATTTACTCAATTTCAATCCCCTTATAGTTGCACATTTGAACAGCCAACTGGCTCAATTTGTATTTCTGGATTTTACCGCTGGCTGTCATCGGGAATTCATCGACAAAGAAAATATATTTTGGGATTTTGAACCGTGCAATATTTCCGCGGCAAAAATCGATTATTTCTTCTTCGGTAAGTTTTTGACCTGATTTGAGTTTTACAAATGCCCCAACAGTTTCGCCATATTTTTTACTGGGGACACCAGCCACTTCAACAGTTTCGATTTGCGGGATTTGGTAAAGATAATTTTCGATTTCCCTTGGGTAGATATTTTCTCCTGCCCTGATTATCATGTCTTTTATCCTGCCGGTAATACGATAGAAACCGTCTTCTGTCTTTATAGCCAAATCTCCCGAATGAAGCCAGCCGTCTGCATCGATTGCTTTTTCGGTTGCGTCTTGATTTTTGTAATAGCCCTTCATCACATTGTAACCACGGCAGCAGATTTCGCCCTGTTCGCCGGGGTCACAAATTTTACCTGTTTCGTGATCCACAATTTTAACTTCAACATTTGGAAACTCAAAACCAACCGTTGTGGCACGAACTTCTACTGAATTATGGGTTCTTGTAGCAGTCATTCCGGGTGATGATTCAGTTAAACCGTACACAATAATTACGTCTTTCATGTGCATTTTTGTCATCACCTGGTTCATTGTTTCAACGGGGCAAAGCGCGCCTGCCATAATTCCTGTGCGTAACGAACTCAGATCGAACATTTCGAACATGGGATGGTTCAGCTCGGAAATAAACATGGTAGGAACTCCGTACAATGCTGTGCATTTTTCCTTTTGAACCGATGCCATTACCATTAACGGGTCGAAATCCTCAGTAAAAACCATTGTTGCACCGTGGGTAATAATTGCACACATTGCCAAAACACAACCAAAACAGTGAAAAAGCGGGACACAAACCAGTAATTTTTCGTTGGAAGTGAATTTCATGCACTGGCCAGCAGCATATCCATTGTTTAAGATATTGTGGTGCGACAGCATTACGCCTTTGGGGAAACCAGTTGTACCGGAAGTATATTGCATGTTGATTACTTTGTGGCAACGTAGGTTTTCCTTCACACTTTCCAATTCGAGGTCGTCAACATGGCTGCCCAGTAAAATAAGCTCGGAGGTGTTAAACATTCCACGGTGCTTTTGCTGGCCGATAAAAACCACGTTTTTGAGTTCAGGAAATTTTGCTGATTGCAATTCGCCTCGTGGTTGTTCTTTTATTTCGGGAACCAAATCAAATATCATGTTCACATAATCGCTGTCGCGGTAACCGTCAACAAGACACAGCGTATGAATGTCTGCATCTTTTAGCAAATATTCGATTTCGGAGAGTTTATAATTTGTATTAATTGTAACCAGTATTGCCCCGATTTTGGCGGTTGCAAACATTATTGTAGTCCAATCGGGGACATTTTTTGCCCAAATGCCTACTTTATCGCCCGGTTTTATCCCAATATAAAGCAGACCTTTCGCCATATCGTCAACCCGCTGGTTAAATTCGCCGTAGGTGAAACGAAGGTTGCGATCGGGATAAATCATGAATTCTTTATCCGCGGTTTTGTATGCCCACTTTTCGAGCATTTCGCCTAAAGTTGAATTGAGCAATTGCATTTTTCTGATTTGCTTTTTAAGTTAGAATTATTCAATGTATTAAAGTGGATAATATACCACTCCCAAAATTTTTGCTTTGTGATTTTCGGCAGCATGAACATTATGTGCAACAATCGAATCAAGATAAATGCTATCCCCTTCGTTTAACAAGTACAACTCTTTACCATAATTTATTTCCACTTTCCCCTGCAAAACGTAAATAAATTCTTCGCCTTCGTGTGATGAAAGCTTATAATCAGAATGTGCTGAAGGCTCAATATCAATCATAAATGGTTCCATGTGGCGGCCAGCTTTATCTTGCGCCAACGAATAGAAACTGAGGTGTTCGCGTGCAGAATCATCTTTCGTAGAAAAACTCAAGGCCGAATTTGCTAAACCGGCTTTAACTACCACCGGGCCAATTTGATCCTGATCATCGAGAAAAGTGCCAATCCGTACCCCAAGAGCCCGTGTGATTTTTATTAAATGCCCCAAAGAAGGGACAGTTCCTTTTTCTTCAATATTTTCAAGTTGCTTTTCATCAAGATTTGCCTTTAAGGCCAGTTCGGAGCGGTTAATTTGTTTGAACTCCCTGAAATCCTTAATTTTTCTACCTAAGTTGTTTTTGGTTTTCATTACAGAATTATTATTAGTCTCCTGCAAAATTATGTTTTGAAATTGAAGGAACAAAGTCAAACCATAAAAAAAGGTGCCCAAATCCAGACACCTTTTCATTTATTTCAATATAAAATTTTAAATCCAACGAACAAAACTAAAATCCTGGCGGTGTGCTAAATCTTTGTTTTTTGCAAATATCCTGAATCCATAATTGAATGTTCCCGGATGATTGGGATGAAGGTTGTGTTTATAACAACAAACAGTTCCTTCGCAATTTTCAGCCAAAAGTTCGACAGTTTCAATAATGCGCGCATTGTCTTTATTCCCGTTTTCAGTAATAACAAGTTCCAACCCGATTTCGTTACACGACAAACCTTTTAAATCGAGATTAACATTTACGGGATATTGCTGACCGATTTTCATTTTATTAGTGATACCATCTGCCATTTCAACGCCTTTTACTTCAATTGAATCCCAGGTTTTACTGATTTTATATTTCCAGGCGGCCATCTCTTTGGCCATTTTAAAATTGTCGGCTTTTACTTTTCCAGCACGGTCAAATTGCGGATTATAATATCGATCCTTATAATCGCGGATCATTCGTGCAGTGGTAAAATTAGGTGCTACCTGAGCAATTGTATTTTTAATATAACTGACCCATTTTTCAGGAACATCGTTTTTATTTCTTGTATAGAAAGAAGGCACAATTTCTTCTTCCAGTATATTGTAAATTGTTTCTGCATCAAGTTCATCCTGAAAATCCTGATAATCGAATGTCCGTTCAGCAGGAAGCGCCCAGCCGGCATCTTTTTTATAACCTTCAACCCACCAACCATCAAGAACAGAAAAGTGCATTGTACCGTTCATTACCCCTTTTTCTCCGCTTGTGCCTGAGGCCTCCAGTGGCCGGGTTGGCGTATTTAACCAAACATCAACACCTTGTAAAAGTGTTTTTGCGAGGTTCATATCATAATTTTGAATAAACAGGATTTTCCCTCTGAATTCGGGACGTTTTGAAATTTCAACTATATTTTTAATTAATTCCTGACCTGCTTTATCGGCTGGGTGCGCCTTACCTGCAAAAATAAACTGAACAGGACGTTTTGGATCATTAACAATTTTTTCCAATCGTTCTAAATTACGGAACAACAAATAACCTCGTTTATAGGTAGCAAAACGCCTTGCAAAACCGATGGTTAAAGCTTTTGGATCGAGTTTTCCCAAAATTTCTGAAACCAATTTTGGATGTTGATGAAGTTTAATCCAATTGTCGGAAAACCGCATTTTAATGTAATCAATAGATTTTTTTCGCAGACTTTCTCGAAGGTTCCAAATTTCGTTGTCGGGGACATTGTATATATTTTTCCAGGCTTCAAAATTGAGCTGTGAGTTCGGGAACTTTTCCCCAAAATATTTAAGGTGGATTGCCTTCCATTCGGGAGCTGTCCAGGTAGAATAATGAACTCCGTTGGTTACATAACCTATTTCAAGTTCTTCTTCCAAAAATCCGGGGTACATATGTTTGAGCACCATTTTGCTTACATCGCCGTGCAGCATGCTAACTCCGTTGATTCCCTGAGAGAGATTACATGCCAGGTAACTCATATTAAAATGATCTTCGTTGGTATTTGCTTTACCCAAATTCATGAATTCATCCCAGCTCAAACCAATTTTTCCGGGAAAACTATCCATGTAATGCCTAAACATATCCAAATGAAATGAGTCGTGGCCTGCAGGAACAGGTGTATGCGTTGTGAAAACTGTTGAAACACGAACAACTTCTCTGGCTTCAGCATACGTTAAATCTTCATCTCTAACTAAATCAACAAGTCTTTCAATCCCAATAAAGGCAGCATGACCCTCGTTACAATGGTAAATATCCGATTTGTATCCAAGCTTATTTAATGCCTTTATTCCACCAAGGCCAAGTAACATCTCCTGTTTAAGCCTGTTTTCATTATCACCTCCATATAAATGGTGCGTGATCGATCTGTCGTGTTCTTCATTTTCAGGACGATCGGCGTCAAGTAAAAAAAGCTTAACACTACCGATATTAACCTGCCAAACATTTGCAGTTAAATTCCTGCCCGGATATTCAACTTCAACAGAAATCCAATCTCCTTTACTGTCCAATGCCGGTTGTACCGGGATTTTCGAAAAATGCTGTGGTTCGTAATTTGCAATTTGCTCACCGTTAATACCAAGTGTTTGTTTAAAATAACCGTAACGGTATAACAAACCAACAGCTACAAGATTAACTTTTGAATCACTGGCCTCTTTTAAATAATCGCCGGCCAAAATACCAAGTCCTCCCGAGAAAATCTTAAGGCTGTCATGCAACCCATATTCCATGCTAAAGTATGCAATCTCAGGCCCCTCTGTAATTTTTCTTTCATCAAGATATTGATGTAGAAGGGTGTGCACTTTGTTCATTTTCGCAATGAATTGCTCATTCTTTTCCAGCTGAATAAATCGCTTGTAATTTACTTCTTCAAGAAGAACAATTGGGTTGTGGTTACAGTCTTCCCAAATTTCAGCATCAATATATTCAAATAATTCACGAACTTCTGTATTCCAAACCCACCATAAGTTTCTCGACAAATCTCTTAAAGGGCTTAAACTTTCGGGTAAATTCGAATCTACTATTATCTTTTTCCAGACCGGCTCAACTATTACCGGTTTATCAATATATCTAATTCCGTTTGATTTCATCTCAGTTATTTAAATTCAAAATTTTATGCACATTATGGTGTGCAAAAATAAACTTTCTGCCAACAAAGGTTACAAAAACACTAATAAATTAAAAATGGGTTACAATGAAATAATATTAGTACAATAAAGTATTTAATTTTTTATGGCTTTACTTTTTTTTAATACCCAATTTTTGCAATGCCAAAACACTGGCTTCCAGTCTTTTTATTTTTTCTTCTTTTTCGACGATGATTTTATGAAGGGAAGCAATTTCGTTTTCAACTTCATTTTCAGGTACAAATGTGTTGAGCCTGATTTTAAAATCGCTCAATACATTCATATAATTGATAAATGCATCATAAGGAGAATCAAAAGGATTAAAGTAACTGTGTACTTCACCATCGGAAAAAAACTTTGTTGACATATAATAAAAATGGTCACTTACCTGAAGGTAGTTCCAGTCTTTCATCAATTCTTTATCGGTGCATTTTTGCATTTGACTTGTGAGGCTATATAATTTCCCAAAAGCCTCTTTTTGCATGCCATTACCCAACCAGGCCGTTAAATCGCGTTCTTCATCAGCCCATGAAATTGGATTTGGCACACTAACGGCTGAAATTGGCTGCAGCTCCTCGATTACTTCCGAAGGGGTTGCCATTTGTAAATCCGGGTGTTTTGCAATTTTTATTACTAAACTTTCAATAAAGTTAAAAATTCCAGTCTCTTTTGACTGTCTGTCTCCAATTGATTCATAACTCAAAAACAGGTTTACCAACTCATCTTTAGGATTCAAATTTTCCAGCCAGTTCACGAATTTGTCTGCAGTTAACGGGTAATCAACCCAATTGGTATTGGCAAAACGATATGCAATATCATCGCTGAGTTTAAAATTTCGCAACAATACTTTTAACCGTGGATTTAAAGCATTTACATACACGTAATTCGGGCTTTTCCAGCCCAGTACGTGTTTTGCCCCTTCGGTAAGTATAGCTTTGTAACCCATTTCGGCAACTTGGGCGCCTATTTCGTCGGAGTAAATCATTTCAGTATTTCGAAAAACCTTAGGTTGAACCCCAAATAATTCAACTATTTTCTGATTGTGCAATTTTACCTGTTCTTCAAAAATTGATTTGTCTTTTAGTGATGAGAGTGAGTGTGAATAGGTTTCAGAAAGAAACTCAACACAACCTGTTTTTACAAGTTTTTGAAACGATTCAATAACTTCGGGTGTATATAGTTGAAATTGTTCAAGCGCCAGCCCCGTAATCGAAAAAGATACTTTAAAATTACTTCCCAACTGATTGGCAAGTTTAAGTAACAGTTTGTTTGCAGGCAAATAGCTTTTCATGGCTATTTTTTGCATTATTGATTCATTTGTGAAATCATCGTAGTAATAATGGTTGGTGCCAATATCGAAAAAGCGATAGTGTTGATGCCTGAATGGTTGGTGAATTTGAAAAAATAAACAAACTGTTTTCATATTTTCTTGTTAAAAAGGTACAATCGATTTATATACTTCGGTTACTTTGCGTGCCGAATTAATCCATTCTAAATGTTCTACTTCATGTTTCCCTTCATTTTTGAAATGGTTTGCAAGCGCGCTGTAATTTAAAAGACCATAAATTGCATCGGCCATTGTAAGCGTGTCCCAAAAATCAATTTTAATAGCATTTTTAATAATTTCGGAAACCCCAGATTGTTTTGAGATAATAACCGGAACGTTGAACTGCATGGCTTCAAGCGGCACAATTCCAAAAGGTTCGGAAACAGACGGCATAACAAAAACGTCAGTCATTCGCAACATTTGGTAAACATCATTTCCTTTTAAAAAGCCAGTAAAGTGAAAATGATCTGATATACCAAGTTCTGCAACCCTTGCAATCATTTGGTTCATCAGGTCGCCACTTCCTGCCATAACAAATCTTACTTTTTTGATTTTTTTGAGCAACAGATTTGCGGCTTCCACAAAATATTCCGGGCCTTTTTGAGCTGTTATCCTACCCAAAAATGTCACAATTTTTTCATCGACACCTTTTTTGAGTTTAATTTCTTTTTCGTTTTCCACAGGTTCAACAGCATTATAAACAACTGTAATTTTTTCAGGTGGGATGCCGTATTTTTCAACAATAATATTTTTAGTAAGGCTGCTCACTGCAATTATTCTGTCGGCCATCTCCATTCCATCACGTTCAATGGCATAAACGCGCGGGTTTACGTTGCCACCGCTCCTGTCGAAATCGGTAGCGTGAACATGAATTACCAATGGTTTTCCCGAAATTTTTTTAGCTGCAATCCCCGCAGGATAAGCAAGCCAGTCATGTGAATGTATAATATCGAATTGATTGTTTCGGGCAATAATTTCGGCTATCAATGCGTAATTTCTGATTTCATTTAGTAATCCCGAATCATAATTTCCTGTGAAATCAACTTTAAAACCTTCGTCGGTTTGAATAAAACGCGTTCTTTTAGAATATACTTTGCTTTTCAAATTCCAGAATTCAACTTCCCCCACATAAGGAACCAACTCCGATTCAACCTCATAATAATCAATTTTTTGCTGTGCATCTTCAAATTGAATTTCTTTTTGAGCTACCGGAATCTGATTAGCGCCAATTAATTTGACGACTTCAGGATTTTCATCACCAAAAGCTTTCGGGACAACGAAAATTACTTCCACCTCATTCAGCTTTGCCATTCCTTTGGTTAATCCAAAACAGGCTGTACCAAGTCCTCCGGAAATATGCGGCGGGAATTCCCACCCAAACATTAGTACCTTCATTGTAAAAAATTTTATTCTTTATAATTATTAACAAAATGTGTAGCATAAACTACGCCAGCCACGCTCCATGCCTGCGAAATAGCACCTTTTGCTTTATGCGGTGGATTTCCGTTGTACATTTCCGACATGGTTCCGATGCAATGTTCAGTTACATCATCTTCAAAACCTTCCATTAGTTTTTTCATAAATGAAAGACCTCCCTTTTTATGGATTTTCAGATAGGCTTCTACAAAAAATTGCGTCAACCAAGGCCACACTGCACCTTGATGAATGGCATGTTCGCGCTCGTTTGGCCCACCTTCAACAATACCTTTGTAACGCAGATTTTCAGGCGAAAGTGTTCGCAAACCACGTTTTGTAAGCAGAGCCTGTTCTGCTACACCGAGTATCGATTTTTGTTGTTCTTTGCTTAATGGAGAATAATCCATTGCAATGGCAATTACCATATTCGGTCGAACTGACCAGTCAGATCTTCCGTCTTTCACCACATCAGCCAAATGTTCATGTCCTTCATTCCAAAAAGTCTTTACAAATGCATCGCCCACCTTTTTAATCATCCCCTTCCATTGATCAACAAAAATTTGATCGCCTGCTGAACCTGCAAGCTCAACAGCAAAACAAATGGCATTGTACCAAAGTGCATTAATTTCAACCGGCATCCCGTCACGCTGGACAACTGCTTTACCGCAAGCCAAAGCGTTCATCCAGGTGAGCGGGATATTGTCTTTTTGCGCATAAACAAGTCCTTCGCGTGTTGTACCAATATATTTCAGGGTAGAATTTTTATAGGCATTTAAAATTTCACGAATTGCCTTTCCATATTTTTCCCAGATTTCTTCTGCATGATTGTATTTTCTGAAATACTTCATAATTGCCCAAATAAACCAAAGCGGGGCATCGGCCGAATGGTATGTTGGCTCTTTCTGATTTATCTGATCGGGGAAAAAACCATTTTTCAGGTAGGGTAAATAAGTATCTATGACGTTGATACAACTTTTGGGGTGGTTCAACGAAAGGCACAACCCAGGCAAGGACACAAATGTTTGTCTTGTAATACTGTCGTACCATGGAAATCCGGCAATAATATCAGTTCCGTTTGTTTTGTGCATAACAAATTGCTCGGCAGCATTGTCAAGAGAATGTAAAAAAGAGGTACGTTCAACCCTGTTGCTTTTTTCCTTTGCAAATACCTGTTTTAATGTCGTGGTTTTTGCTTCGATTGTGCCCGCTGCAAAAATGACGCTTTCGCCTTCTTTCATGGAAAGTTCAAAATAACCCGGGACAAATAAATCCTCCAGATAATCGTAACCGCGATGAAGTTCTTTTAAATATTCAATGTTATAAAACCAATCTGGAATGGGTATAAATTCAGCCTTTTTATTGAATTGCATGAAAAGGTCGGGATAATTGTCATACAGCTTTAAACTTACCCCATTTGGCACTTTGCCAAATTTGCGGTTGACAAACATGTTTGCCTTACTCAAATTGTGAATCAGACGGAATGCCAAAAACGGTTTCAGCCGCAGTTTAATGGGCAGAGTTGCTTCTTCGAGCGTGTATTTGATTAAAATTTGTTGTTCATCTTCAACCAAAACCCGCTCTTTGGTAAGCACAACATTCCCTACCCGGTAAGTAATTTTCGGAATCCGGTTGAATTCAACATTCCTGATATATTTATGCCCTTTAGGTTCATAGCTTCCGCCCTTAAAACGGTGAATCCCAAGATTAAACTCCGAGTCATTTTCAAGAATAGTTTCATCAAGCGTGGAAAGCAAAACGTGTTTTTCGCCACCAAAATTTTCGATTGGGCAAACTAACAAGCCATGATACTTGCGTGTATTGCACCCGCTTACAGTAGTACTGGTATAAGTACCAGCACGGTTCGATCTTAAAACTTCTTTGTTTAAAGAATATTCAAGATTAATTAACTGCTCCTTGTCAAAATTAAGGTAACTCATAATATATCAATTTAAGGGTGAAGTTTTTGGTCAGGATAGCGGGCTAAATAGTTTAATGCCTTCTACAAATGTAGGTAATTATCCCTTTAAAGCATTAATTTCCCGGCCTATTTTCTCACGTCCTGTCCTAAAACAATTTTTCTCAAGTGTTAAATCCAAATGTTCATTTTTATGTTCCAATTGAAGTGCTTCTTCGTACATCTTCCCCAAAAACCGAAAGTATTCATCAGTGTTGCCATGTAACGGTTTGTGGTTGGCAGCCCTTACAATTTTATCCACTTTTTTTGCAATATGCTGGCTATCGGAATCAATCAAACTACGTTCAAACTTTTCCCAGATGTATTCAATTGCAACTTCTGAAATATGCAACATATCGGGTGTATAAAACCTGTAATCACGGAGTTCGTCCATTACAATTTCATAGGCCGGAAAATAGGTGCAAAAATCGTTTCCAAATTCGTTTATAAACTTGTCGATTGCAAGCAATAAAATGGCTTTACTTCTTTGGTTTTCAATTGCCCCATCTTTCCAATGGCGGATAGGGCTAACTGTAAAAACAACTTGAATTGAAGGATTGATTTTCTTTATTCCAGCTAACAATTCTTTGTATTCCTGAACTATTTCATCTACCGACAAACGCACCCTTTTAAATTCGTTTGCAGGTATTTTATGGCAATTTGAAACTGTTTGATCGTTTTTTTTGTATTTGTAAACCCATGCAGTTCCAAATGTGATGAACAGAAAATCCGTAGATTTCAGAAATTCTGCGGATGATTTTATCCTGTTGTTTATCGCGTTGAGCGTTTCTTTTTCGTTTGGCGATGAAAACCGGCCATGATGAGAAAAACTATGCCACAAACCGTCGGCTTCTACTAAATCTTCAAAAGTAAATACTTTTTTATCGAGCAAAATCCGCAAACCATTAGTAACGGAAACAGGGTTATACAAAATCCCGAACGGGTTGATATCGACATTGTATTTCAATGCTGCCATCCGGTTTCCAATATTCTCTGTAAAACATGAACCCATGAACATGTTCCTTTTTGAATATCCGGTTAGGCTGCTGAATATTGGAATATCAACGGTTGTATGGAATTTTGAAGTGTACATTTATTTTACCTTTGGGATATCAACTTTTTTCATGACAAGCGCAGTGCGAGCCGGAAGATACAAATTCAAGTAATGCTGGCTGGTGATTCCTGCTACTGCATGCGTGTAATAACTTATTTCTTCATCCACTAAATCCTGCCCTCCAAAACGTCCGGAATCGGTGTTTAGCATTATTTTATATTTTCCCTGACCCAGAGGAATTCCATAATCAGTAAACGATTGATTAGGGTTGAAATTGAAAACAAACAAAAACAATCCACGGTGGAAAGCCAAAACATTATCGGGTTTGTTTTCCATCACAAAATCCACCGTTGGAATTGTAAGTATTTTATTCTCGCTTAAAAGATGAATCATCTCTTTGTCAAAATCATAAAGCCAATGATATTTTAGGTCGGGATTATCGGCAATACCCCAAAGCCGGCGGCAGTGTTTATAAGACCAACCGTTTCCTTCGCGCGGAAAATCAATCCATTCAGGGTGACCAAATTCATTGCCCATAAAATTTAGGTATGCACCACCGGCAGCTGAGGCAGTTATCAACCTTATCATTTTGTGTAGCGCAATCCCCCTGTCAACAATCATGTTAGGTTGATCTTTCCGCATACTGAAATACATTTCCTTGTCGATGAGCCTGAAAATAATCGTTTTGTCGCCAACAAGTGCCTGGTCGTGCGATTCGGCATAGCTTACCACCTTTTCATCGAGACGCTTTGAAGTAAGTTGATAAAATATTTCGCCCATATCCCAATCGTTGTCCGATTTCTCTTTTATCATTTTAATCCAGAAATCAGGCACTCCCATTGCCATGCGGTAATCGAAACCAAGTCCGCCGCCTTCAACCGGAAAAGCAAGTCCCGGCATTCCGCTCACATCTTCAGCTATGGATATTGAAGCAGGTTTTACCTGTTTTATCAGTTTGTTTGCCATCCTAAAATAGGTAGTTGCCTCGTGATCGACATTGGAACCGAAATAGTCGCTGTAATTTGTAAACGCCATTCCCAAACCGTGGTCGAAATAAAGCATACTTGTAACCCCATCAAACCTGAATCCATCGAATTTATACTCTTCAAGCCAGTATTTTATGTTGGAAAGTAAAAAGTGGAGTACCTCGTTTTTCCCGTAATTAAAACAGTATGAATCCCAGGCCGGATGCTCGCCTTTTGCACCTTCATGAAAAAACTGGAAACGCGTACCGTCATAATTCCCCAATCCTTCAATTTCATTTTTTACGGCGTGTGAATGGACCAAATCGATAACAACTGCCAATCCCATTCCGTGTGCCTCATCAATTAACTGCTTCAATTCTTCAGGTGTACCGAACCTCGACGAGGCCGCGAAAAAACTGGAAACATGATATCCGAAACTCCCATAATATGGATGCTCAGGAATGGCCATTAACTGAATTGTATTGTAGCCATTGGCTTTTATCCGGGGAAGCATATGCTCCCTAAATTCGTTGTAGGTATGAACACGCTCTTCTTCTCCAGCCATTCCAACATGCGCTTCGTAAATTAAAAGTGGCTCTTTGCTGCCCTGGAAATCAGGATTTTTCCATTGGTAGGGATTTTCGGGCGCCCAAACCTGTGCATTAAAAATGTGGGTGCTTGAATCCTGCACCACACGGGTTGCCCAAGCCGGCACACGTTTCCCATAATTTATTGCCCAATGAACTGAAATTGCATACAAATCGCCATGTTTTATTGAATCTTCATTGAGTTGCAACTCCCAAACACCATTTTCCAAACTCGTGAATTCATATCCGCGCTTTTCCTGCCAGTCGTTGAAAGTCCCGGTCAGATAAATGTGGGTTGCATTGGGAAGCCACTCGCGGAGAACCCATCCAGTTTGGGTTTTGTGCAATCCAAAATAAAGGTAGCC